>JBFZEN010000451.1:0-7359 GCA_041306805.1 bacterium | reverse complement strand
GCATCGGAAAAAAGGAATCGGCGGTTCCATCGTGGACCATCTGCTCGACTGGCTTGATCGTTCCGGATGCGAAACCGTTTCGCTGATCGCGACCGACATGGGCTACCCCCTCTATCAAAAAACGGGTTTTGTCGATCAGACGGAGTATGTTTTTCTAAAAACTGAAAAACCGCCCCCGGCTCCTCCGGATTCAATAAACGTCATTCCATTCACCGGCGCCTCTGCGGACGCACTTTTTTCTCTGGATCAATATGTGTCGGGAGAAGACAGAAGCAGGATCATGACGCACGGGATGCAGAATGCGCACGTTCATCAAATAGACGGTAAAACCACCGGTTATTTTTTACCCGGACTGGGTGAAGGCCCGATCGTGGCATCGGATTCCGAAACCGGAATGGCGCTGATGAAATTGAGAATTCCAACTTCGAAACAATGCGTATTGCCGGTTGAAAACGGGGCAGGCATCGGTTTTCTCAAAAAAAACGGATTCGAGGAATTCAAACGGGCCAGAAGAATGGTCCTCGGAAAGGTCTTCCCATGGCAGCCGGAAAAAATATTCAACCGGATCGGGGGCAATTTCGGATAAATGAAAAAACCGTCCGGGACTTTCATTCCCGGACGGTTTTCCGTTTTATGCCTTGCTTGAATTGGCGCTGCTTTTCCTGAAATGCCTCACTTCACGGTCAGCACCACCACCGACCTGGCCGGCAGCTTGACGGTGACGACATTCCCCTTCATCTTGAAACCGGTGAATGCTTTCGGATGCACCTCTTCGGGTTTTCCAAAATCGTTGAACGCATTGATCTTGTCGGCCGTCAGCACCTCGCCGCTCACGGTCCGGACGGACTGCAGCCCCTCGAACGTGCAGGCCATCTCCACGGGCTTCTTCGTCTCCACGTTGGTCAAAGAGAGATGGATGACTCCCTGTGCGTCTTTCGAAGCGGAACACCGGACGGTTTCGACCGTGTCCTTGCCCGAAACGCAGGTTCCGCTTCTGACCTCGGTCGGCAGCAGCGTGGCGTCGTGGTGCACCTTGTACATCTTGAACACGTAGTACGACGGCGTCAGCACCATGGCCTTGTCCTGGGTCAGAATCATGGCCTGCAGCACGTTCACGGTCTGCGCGATGTTGGCCATTTTGACGCGGTCGCAATGGTTGTTGAACAGGTCGAGGTTGATGGCCGCCACCAGGGCGTCGCGCAAAGAGTTCTGCTGGTAGAGAAAGCCGCGATTGGTGCCGGGCTCCACGTCGTGCCAGTTTCCCCACTCGTCGACCATCAGGCCGATGCGTTTTTCAGGATCGTACTTGTCCATGATCGCCGAATGCCTGGTGAGCAGTTCCTCCATAAAAAGCGTTTTCTTCATGGTCGTGAACCATTCCGATTCGTTGAAATTCGTGGCCGAACCCCAGCTGCCCCAATCGTGGCAGACGGTGTAGTAATGCAGCGAAATTCCCTGCATGACCCCGCGATTGGCCCGCTCCTTCATCAGCACTTCCATCCAGTTGTAGTCGTCCGTGTTGGGCCCGCAGGCGATGCGGGTCAGCCGGTTGTCGCCGTAATTGCGGCAGTACGTGCCGTAACGCCGCATCATGTCGGCGTAGTAGTCGGGCGTCATGTTGCCGCCGCAGCCCCAGTTCTCGTTGCCCACGCCCCAGTATTGAACCTTCCATGGCTTCTCACGCCCGTTTTTCTTGCGCAATTCGGTCATGGGGCTGATGTTGTCGGAGGTGATGTATTCAACCCACTGCGACATCTCGGCCACCTCGCCGCTGCCCACGTTGCCCGTGATATACGGTTCGGTGCCGAGCTGTTCGCACAGGTCCAGAAATTCGTGCGTGCCGAAGGCGTTGTCTTCCGTGACGCCGCCCCAATGCGTGTTGATCATCGACGGCCTGTCCCGGCGGGGGCCGATGCCGTCTTTCCAGTGGTATTCGTCCGCAAAACACCCGCCCGGCCATCGCAGATTCGGGATGGAGAGATCCTTCAGCGCCTGGACCACGTCGTTTCGTATGCCCCGCGTGTTCGGAATCCCGGAATTTTCACCCACCCAGTACCCGCCGTAGATGCAATGGCCGAGGTGCTCTGAAAAATGCCCGTAGATGTGCCTGCTGATTTGGAACTTGCCCTGGCCGGTGTGCACGGTCAGCGTATGGACGCTTTGCGCGACAGCCGCCGCCGAAAATAACAGGGCCACAACCAGGGTGGTAAACGCGTTTCGTCTTGTCATGTCTCCTCCTTATATTATATGTTGAACAAAGTTCTCAGATATCCCTCATCCGCGCGCATCCGGATTCAGCCATTCACCATTTTACATTGTCCGTGACAATCCGCATTAATCCGTTTTAATCCGTGTTCCATTCGCTTCAATTGCCAGAAGACCATTCAGGACGGCTTCCGAAACCCTGAACACGTTCCCGTGCCTGGCGCCCGGCGGAAACTGTACCCTGTCCGTGATGTCCGTCCATTCCGACAGGTTCCTCGAGACAGCGGCCCCGTATCGTTTTTCGCGGTATCGGTCGAAATAAACGACCCATGCCGATCCGATTTTGATGCCGCTCGGCCCCTCGGCCCAGAAATCGCCCGTGATCGGTTTTGAAACGGAACCGTACGGTCCTTCGGCGCCCTCGGCATTGGTGACCCGGATGTTTTTCTGAACCGGAAACGGTTTGTTGGTTTCGTCCTTGAGGAACATCACGTACCGCTTGCCGTCCTTCACGATATCGGCGTCGATGACGTTGAAGCCCTGGTCGAAAAAAAGCCGCGTTTCGCTGAAGGTTTGCATATCGGGGCTGGTGACGCAGTAAATGCGGTGGTTCAGGCCCGGTTCCGGCGGCCCCTGCCCGCTCTGGTTGTCCGTTTCGGGAAAACGCCCAGGAATCGTGGTCGACCAGAACACGAGGTAGCGCCCTTTTTCGATGTCGTAAACCATTTCGGGGGCCCAGCAGTTGTTCGCCAGGGGTTCGTGCTCCATGACCGGCACGTATCGCTGTCCGGACCAGTGCACGAGATCCCTCGAACTGGCATGGCCTATCCCTTTTTCCGTCCAGCTGACCGTCCACACGAGGTGGAACGTGCCGTCCGGCCCGGGCAGAATGAACGGATCGCGCATGAGTTTGTCGCGGCCCGCCTCAGGCCTGAGAAAAGTGCTGTCGCCGTTCAGGGCCGTCCATTGAAGGCCGTTCATGCTGTAGGCCAGGTGCAGGCCGTCCTGACCGTTCTGCTTGAAATAGGCGAACAGGTAAGGCCGATCGGGAGACAGCGAGGGCGCAGACTTGGGGATGCGGACGTATTTTTTCAGCGGCAGTTTCTGCTTCCTGACGGCCTCGGCCGCGAGCCTGGCCGTGTTTTCCGCGCCGGTTTCGGAATAATGCGTGTCATCCTGCAGCCCGTTCGGGCAGGCCGCGTACCGGCCCGGCCCGATCCAGAGGAAAAGCTTTTTGGATTCCTCGGATCCCATTTGGGTGATTGTTGTTTCCGTCATCCGGTGAAGATCGATGAGCGGAACATGCCGTTCGGCCGCGACTTTCCGCACGACATCGGGATATTCTCCGTGCGTGTCGAGAAACGCGTTTTTCTCGTCGAACCGCCTGCGCATGACAGGCGTCAAAAGGACGGGGACGGCATTCTTTTCGCGGGTTTCACGGATGAAGCGTTCCAGGTTGAGCCGGTACGCCCCGTTCGGCGCCGCGTAACGCGTGGAATCTGCGATTTTCTCGTCATTGTGCCCGAACTGGATGAAAACGAAATCACCGGGCTGAAGCGACCCCAGAACCGCATCCCAAATTCCCTCGCCGATGAAGCTTTTGGTGCTGCGCCCGGCCCTGGCGCGGTTCACCACCTCGATGCGGTCGTCCAGAAAAAACGGCAGCATCTGGCCCCATCCCCTTTCGGGATTCCCTTCCACGACCTTGTCTTCCATGGTGGAGTCGCCGATCAGGTAAAGCGTGGCTTTTCGGGAATTGTCTCCGGACAAACCCGCCCAAAAAAGAAGGCCGGCCGCTGAAAATGCCATCCATGTGATCCATTGCTTCATGATTCGATACTTCCTTCTGAGAGGAACGGTGACGGATCATCAATAATTCATTCTTCTTTTTCGGTGGCTTCGGTGTTTTCGGTGCATTCGGTGTTCCATTCCGCGTTCCATTATTTCGGGTTGAACGGATTCTCCGACGGATAATACAGGCCCTTGGGCAGATTGAACGACACATCCGGAACGCCCAGAAGCCGGCTCGCCGCGAACAGCGCGTGCCCCGCGCGGGCGAAAGCGACGCCGGTGTGGTGCGGAAAGCGTTTTTCGATGAGCACGTGCCTGTAGAATCTTCCCATTTCCTTCACGGCGAAAACGCCGATGCCGCCGAACGATTTCGGATCCATGTTCAGCACCTCGCCCTCCGCCAAATAGGCCTTCAGCTTCGCGTCGGCCGTGGACTGGATGCGGAAAATCGTCACCTCGCCGGGGCGGATCTGGCCTTCAAGCGTGCCCCGCGTGATGTTCGGCTCCTTGCCCGCCTCCTGCAGCCTGTGCATGATCAACTGGTATTTCATCGCCGAGTGGAGCATGCACGTCGACGACGTGTTGCCGCAGTGAAAACCCATGAACAGGTCGGTGGGCTTGTAGTCGCCCACGATCTTGGCGCCTTCGCGCACCATGTCCGCCGGAACGGTGTTGTTGATGTCGAGCAAGGTGGCCGGCAGTTCCGTGGCGCAGGTGGCCATATACTCGCTCAGGGTGCCGTAGATATCGACCTCGCATGACACGGGAATGCCTTTTGTGGCCAGGCGCGAATTGACGTAGCAGGGGACGAATTTGAAGTACTTCTCGAAAGCGGGCCAGCACTTGTTGGCGAAAATGCCGTACGACGAGGCGCCGAGGTTTTTTTCCATGAAATTCAGCAGGGCCACCTCGAACTGTGCGAGATTCTCGAGCAGGGGCGGATAGGTATTGCCTTTGCCGAGCTCCCTGGCCATGTCAGCGGCGGTCGATTTGACTTTGGGATCCCCTTTGGCCTCGAGGAAAATATCGTACAGGTCGAGCTCGCTGTTTTCCATGATTTCCACGCCCATGTCGTACAGCGGCTTGATCGGCGCATTGCATGACAGAAAATCATGGGGCCGTGGCCCGAAGGAAAAGATTTTCAGTTTTTTAAGTCCGAGAAGTATTCTCGCGACGGGCAAAAAGCTCCGGATCATGTCCGTGACTTCCTCGGCCGTGCCGACAGGATATTCCGGGATGAACGGACGCAGTTTCCGCAAACCCACGTTATAGGAATTGTTGAGCATGCCGCAATAGGCGTCTCCCCTGCCGTTGATCAGGTCCTTGCCCGTCTCTTCGGCCGCCGCGGCGACCATCACGGGACCGTCGAATTCCCGCATCATGATCGTGGTCGGCCCCTCGGGTCCGAAATTGCCGAGATAAACCACGAGAGCGTTCACGGACTTTGATTTGAGTTCGGCCAGGGCCTTCATGGCGTCGGTTTCGTTCTCGACCGTGGTCTTCAGCTCGACCACGGGAACACCCTTCTTCTCGCAGGTTTCGGCCAGCCTGGCGCGCCGTTTCTGGGACAATTCGATCGGGAAACAGTCGCGGCTCACGGCGACTATTCCCAGCTTGACTTCCGGGACATTGTTCATTGATGATCCTTTCATCTTGTGATGCTGTGATTTCTATTTTTTTAAAATTCCATTTGATGACCGTATTGGATTTCCATTGGGTGTATCCCTCCCCGTTGATCCGCCGGAATATTGCGCTGAAGGGTACGGAACGTAATCGGCCGGCAGCAGGTCCGCGATGCCGCAGCGGCCCCAGGCGCCCGCGGCGATATACGAAACCGGGGTCCAGATGCGCCCCAGCGTATCGGCCAGCATGAACCGGTCTTCGAGGCTGATGTAGCTTTTCACCCCGCGGTATTCCACCTTCAGCCATTCGGGAAAAGACAGCCTTTTCAAGCCGGCATCGCGGGGAACGGTTGAAGCGGTGTCGTCGAAGGCGGAGCACTGCAGCACCCGGTACAGGTTGTCCGGCGGAATGGGATACCGGTTGCTGACCTCCTCGACGGGATGCCTGCGTCCCTCGAAGAAATTCACGCGGCTTTGGAATACGCGGAATCCCTCCTCCTTGACCTTCGCCCGAGCGAAGGCCGACACGAAGTGCCTGACCGAACCCCGGTAAGCCGATTCCCGGTTTCTGTCCGCCTTGTCCGCATCATCCTTGTTCTGGAACGAAAAAGGTTTGAACACCGAAAAAACCTTCTGCCTCACGACGGTCACGTCGCCGGTCCAGTTGAATGCGAGGATGTGGTTCCTCACGGTGTAGCCCAGGGCGCGGTTCTCGACGATGACGGCCTCGTCCGAAAAAGCGGACCAGCCTTCCGCCGTGGAATCAAACCTGAAATGAACGGCCTCGGGATTCCGCAAATCGCATTTTTTTGCGTTGAACGTTTCGCCCAGAAACGCCTTTTCGAATTCCTCGAACCGCCGGCGCCATTCCCTGGGGTAAGGCCCGGTGATGGTGACCACGGGCCCCTTCAGCACCTTGGGGCGCAGCCTGGCATCGACGCGCATCGAAGCCGCCCCGGCGGGCGAAACGGCGAAAATCTCGAATTCGTATCCCACGTGCTGGAACACCAGGTCATGCACGCCCCGGGGCGCCGGGCCTATCGAGTAGCGGCCGAGCGAGTCGGTGACCGTGCCCACCGTGGTTTTGGAAAGGAATACATTAACCCCCGCTATCGCCCCGCCCGTGCGCGCGTCCGTGACAATTCCAAAAAGCGATCGAAGGTCTTTTTCATGCACATTTTGCGCCGCGGCCCGCGACAGGCCCGAGAGAATCAGAATGGCGCATCCGAATTTTCTCATGAATATCGATTTCACTCCCCGGGTCGAATACGTGCTGCGTCAGCAGCTACTTCCGCTGTCCGTACGTCGCGTCCTTGCCGTGCTTGCGCAGATAGTGTTTCTGCACGAGGGTCCGCTTGAGTCGCCGGGCGTTCGGCCTGATGCGGAGTGTCCACAGGGCCATTTTGGCCAGTTCTTCCATCACCACGCTGTTGTAAACGGCCTTCTCGGGCGTCCGCCCCCAGGCAAAGGGACCGTGGCAGGCGACAAGGACCATCTCCGTTTCAAGGTATGAACGCTTCATGAAGGCCCGGACGATTTGTTGGCCCGTTTCCTCCTCGTAATCGCGCTTGATTGCGGCGTCGGTCATGATTTTGGTGCAGGGAATGTCGCCGAACGCGTGGTCGGCGTGCGTGGTGCCCAGCACGGGAATGGATTTCACGGCCTGGGCCCATGCCACGCAGTAGGTGGAATGGGTGTGCACCACGCCCCCGATTTCGGGAAATTGGCGGTAGAGAACGGC
>JBFZEN010000450.1:0-3921 GCA_041306805.1 bacterium | reverse complement strand
TGCCCAGAATGATGATAGTCAAGGTCATTTTTATGGGCGTCCTTCAGCCTGCGGTTATTCCACTTTGCCATCCAATGCCAGCAATTGCGCACCCACGAGCGCGGCCCTGCGCGATTCAATCTTATGGAGAAGGTCGCGGTTTTTAAGGGAAAACGGTTTGGCCGCGGGTACGGATATTCCCATGGAAATGCTCTGTTCCTCCGGATCGGGTCTTGATCCTCACATCAGTCCTGCTGCAGCGAAGCTGCAGGTCGAACGCATCGCGCGGCAAAGGCGCATGGATACCGCCCAAAAGCGGCGGCTGTATGAACTGGTCGTGCGGGAGACGGAACCACGCCAATGGGGCGTATTGGGGGAGCCGCGGGTCAATGTCTTCAAACTCAATTCATTATTGGATAAAGATCCTGAATTCCGTACTTTAAAAGGTATGGCCAAGAAGGGCGGCAAACCGTATGTCGAAAACGACAAAGCACCAGCACCTTGAACGGCCTGATCCTGAGGCGCTGCTTGCCGAGATGAAGAAGCGCGAGGCGGAAAAGCAACGTGGCCGTCTGAAGATCTATTTTGGCATGTGCGCCGGCGTCGGCAAGACCTATGCGATGCTCCAGGAAGCCCAAATGCTTCGTGCCGAGGGGCGTACTTTGGCGGTCGGATACGTTGAAACCCACGGACGTCCGGAAACCGAAGCGTTGCTCCGTGATTTGGAAATCATCCCGCGCAGAACGGTGACCTACAGGGGCGTGGAGCTTTCGGAGTTCGACCTTGACGCCGTGCTTCAAAAGCGGCCGGACATCGTGCTCGTGGATGAACTGGCCCACACCAATGTCCCGGGTTCACGGCATCCAAAACGATACCAGGATGTGATGGAATTGCTCGACCGCGGCATCCATGTCTACACAACGCTGAATGTTCAGCACCTGGAAAGCCGTGCCGGCACGGTAAGCGAGATCACAGGCGCACCGGTGCGTGAAACAGTCCCCGATTCAATTCTCGACCTGGCAAAGGAAATTGAACTGGTGGATATTTCCCTGCAGGAGCTGCTCAAACGCCTGGCAGAAGGCAAGGTCTATGCCGCCGAGGGATCAAAACAGGCCGTACACCACTTTTTCCGCCAAAGCAATCTCACGGCACTCCGCGAAATGGCGCTCCGGGTAACGGCTGAACATGTGGATAGGCAGCTGCGCGATACCATGCGGCGCGAGCGCATTTCAGGACCATGGAAAACCGGTGAGCGGCTGATGGTTGCCGTGAGTTGGAGTCCCTTTTCGGCATCGCTGGTCGGCTGGACGCGGCGTATGGCAACAACCATGAATGCTTCCTGGATCGCGGTTTATGTGGAAACGCCGGTGAAACTGACCGAGAACCAGGCCTCTCAATTGATGGGAAATTTACGGCTTGCTCAAGAACTGGGCGCCGAAGTGATCACCATTCCCGCGGATGATCTCGTGGACGGCCTGCTCCAGGTGGCCTACCAGCGCCACATCACCCAGATTGTTGTCGGTAAACCCGTGCAGAACCGCTTGAAGCAGTGGTTGAAAGGCGGTTCGATGGTGGATTGCCTCATCCGCCACAGTGGGGATATCGATATTTATGTCGTACGCGAGGATGTCATCCACGAACCTGTGCGCCGGTCCTGGCAATGGCCTCATATTTCAAATGGGTATCAGTATGCGGTGGCCTTCGCAGCGATTGCCGCTATAGTGGTCATTTTATTCGCCACCTCGACTTTGATCGATTATCTGGCCGGTGGCATGTTTTTATTGTTCATGGTCACCCTGCTGTCTTTGTGGCTTGGTCGCGGCCCGGTTCTCTTTGCCGCCGGTTTGAGCGCTTTGCTCTGGAACCTGCTGCTGATTCCGCCGCGATTTTCATTCTCCATCGCCCGCTATGAAGACTATCTGCTTTTCATTATGTACTTTATCATCGCCATCGTGACAGGAACGCTTACGACCAAAATCCGCCGCAAGGAAGAAATGGTGCGGAAACGCGAAGCCCGGGCAATGGCTCTTTACACGGTATCACGCGGATTGGCTTCTGCCGATTCCATCGATTCCATCGCCCGAATCGCCATCGAAACGATAGGCCGCATTTTCGACGCCGATGTGGTGCTGTTCCTGCAGCAGGACGAAAAATTGCATTCCCATCCCGCGTCGACTTTCCGCGCGAGCGAAAAGGATGAACAGGCGGTCCGGTGGGTGTTTGAAAACCGCAAACCGGCAGGGAAATTCACAAACAACCTGCCTCTTGCGCCGGCTCATTATGAACCCCTGATGACAACCCGGGACGCGTACGGCGTCATCGGCTGTCATTTCCATCAGGATCATGTTTTTACCCTCGACCAAGAGACACTGCTTGAAAATTTCACGAACCAAATAGCCGCGGCGATCGAACGTGAGGCATTGCATGAACGGCAGCATCGCGATCAGCTGGCCGCGGCATCCGAACGCTTCTACAAAAACCTGTTGAATTCCGTTTCACATGAATTCCGTACGCCGCTGGCTGTGATTTCCGGTGCCGCAGGGAGCCTGGTGGACCGGCAACTGCCTTTGCCGGAGGATAGCCGAAAAGCGCTGCTGAACGAGGTGGTCGACGCATCCAACCGCCTCAACCGGCTGGTAGAGAATTTATTGGATATGTCGCGCCTGGAATCGGGAAAAATCATGACCAAACTGGAATGGTGCGATGCGGCTGATCTGTTCGGCGCGCTTCAACGGCGGTATAAAAAGGATTTGGCGCAACACCGGAGTGTTTTCACGCTCGCCCCGAATCTGCCCCTGGTGAAAATCGATTCCGGTCTGGTCGAGCAGGCGGTTGGAAATCTCATCGAAAACGCGGTCCGCTATACATCGCCGCAAACCATCATCGAGGTACGTTTATCCCTATCGGCTTCCTCGCTGGTGATTGTCGTGCAGGATGAAGGCACCGGGTTTCCTTCCGAAGCCATTCCGCATCTTTTCGAAAAATTTTATCGCGTTCCCGGAACTGCGACAGGCGGAACTGGTCTGGGATTGTCCATCAGCAAGGGATTGATTGAATCCATGCAGGGGAGCATTTCAGTGGAGAACCGGCCCGGCGGAGGCGCGATTTTCACCATCCGCCTTCCTGTAACGACGCGGCCGTCAGAACTGGAGGACAGGCATGGGTGATCCCGTCAAAATCCTGGTAATCGACGATGAAATCCAGATCCGCCGATTCCTTCGCATTTCCCTTGAACCTCAAGGATATGCGTTTCTGGAGGCTTCCACGGGCAGGGAAGGTCTTGTCATGGCCGCCATGCACCGTCCGGACGTGATCATTCTCGACCTTGGTCTGCCGGACGACGACGGGTTGAACGTGCTGCGCCGGTTGCGGGAATGGGCGTCTGTGCCGGTTCTCGTGTTGTCGGTCCGCAGTTCGGAAGAAGACAAAATTGCCCTGCTCGATGCCGGAGCGGACGATTATCTGACCAAACCGTTCAGCGCCGGCGAGCTGATCGCGCGGATCCGCGTCACCCTGCGCCATGCGGCGCCGTCCGCACAGGAAGGCGTGTTCCAAAGCGGCCCGCTGGAAGTGGATCTCCCGACCCGCAGCGTCCGGGTGAAGGGGAAGCCCGTCAAATTGACCGCCACGGAGTACGATTTGTTGCGTCTTTTCGTACGGCATGCCGGACTTGTACTGACCCATCAGCAGATTCTGCGGGAGATCTGGGGCACAAGCTCGGGCGATGAAATGCAATACCTGCGGGTGTATGTTTCTCAGCTGCGGCATAAAATTGAACCGGATCCCTCTTTGCCCCAGCTGCTGATCACGGAATCTGGCGTTGGATACCGCCTGCAGATTCTGGAAAAAACAGGAGATGGATAGAGTCATCCGCCATTGTTGTTAAAATGGGGGCGGCATGCAAGCGTGTGAATAAAAGAACCCGTCATCTCTGACGGGTTA
>JBFZEN010000449.1:0-10433 GCA_041306805.1 bacterium | reverse complement strand
GTTCATCCCCAGGCCGACGGCTCCGGAAGTGACGATGGAAAACTGGTATCCTCTCTCCCGGAAATCCGCGATATCGTCCACCAGCCTGTCTATGCCTTCGGTATTGAGTCCCTTCTCATGCGATAAAAGCACCTTTGTTCCCAGCTTTAAAATCACCTTGCGCGCCTTGGTGACATATAAAAACCTGTATTTCTTATTCAAAGGCATAATATTTAACCCGTATAATATTGACAGTTTGGCATATATTTTACCAATCGTATTATACTAATCTTCGAGGTAAGAATCAAGTTTTTTCAATATCCCGACACAGTGAAGGAACTTCTCCTCCGTCTGGATCGTTTATTAAGATAATGAACAATTCAGCCAAAAAGAGACCTTCTCTGATATGTCCAATTAAAACGGGCTTTTAGCTGCCCGATGGTCATAAACATGTATGTTGCGGAAATGAAACAAGTTTAAAATTTTTTTAAATTTTGGATAAACATAAAATTTCTGTTGCCTTTATCAGTATCCCTTTTTATATTCTTGACGAGGGCCAAGGCCCGTAAAAATCGAAATTATTCCCCCTAAGGCGCCCCCGATGGGATGCTTAATGATACAATAAACCTATCGGGGGTTTTTTATTTCTTCTCCGTCCCTTTTCTGTAAATATCTGATAATATTGCCGGTTGAAATGAGAAGCCTGATCGGCTTTGAAAATGCGTTATCGACCGAGCCTGTCCACCAGCCGCCAGCCGGCAAAACAGCCCAGTAAATAATGCGGAAAATCAAGCCATGAGAAAGATGTCCCGATCAGCGTCCGGCCGATGAATGTCGCCCGCACGGCTTCGAGAAAAGGAGGATGCCAGAGCTGCAGAATTTCAAGAACGCAAGTGGCCGCGAAAATCAATGCGGCCGTTTTTATTGCGTTCACCCGCGGGAAAAAAAGCGCCGCCGCGAGACACCAGAACACCTCGTATAAAACGCCTCCCAGCGAATCGTTGACCCAGGCGTGCAGGGGGCCGTTGTAGAATTTCGTCGCGAAACCCAGGGGCGTGATGAAGAGAATCGCGATGAGAATGCGGATACGGGTAATACGCATAGATACATTCAATCGGGTGAAGCGTGAAGTGTGAAGCGGAAAAAATGAACTGCCATTTTCTCCTCGATTCTTGCTTAACGCTTCACTCTTTACGCTTCACAAACCGGAGCTCTATTTCCGGTTGATGATTGACCTCATGTACAGCCTCATCACGCGCAGGAAGCGCGGGGGCTTGTTGAACTGCCTTTCGAGAAAGTTCTTTTTTTCCGGAAAAATACCCTGTTTGACCATGCGGGTGTCGACCACGGTATAGAAGGCCTCGGGATTGACGTGTTCCACGATTCCGGTGACTTTTTCCAGGTCGCTTCTCTCGATCACCAGGTAAACCACCTTGACCCGGCCCTTCCCGCCGCGGGCTTCCATGCTTGTCACCCCGAATCCCTTCGACCGCAGGCGCTTGATGAGTTTGTCGGCATTCGTATCGACGATGATGCGGACGATCAGCCTCCCGAACGCCATCTTCTCCTCGATGCTGATGCCGATCAGGTTGCCCATGGCGAAGCCGCCCCCGTAGGCGATGTAGCACACCCAGTTGGTCAGGTTCTGCATGATCTGCCCGATGGCCAGAAGCCACACCACCACCTCGAAAAATCCCAGCACCGGAGCCCACACCTTGTTGCCCCGCGAAACGAAGAGAATGCGTATGGTTCCGATGGTCACGTCGAAAATACGCGCGAGAAAGATCAGCAGCGGCAGAATGACCCATTTGAACAGGTCCGAATGGTACAACGCGGTCAGATCCATGGTTTGTCCTAACATCGAATGTTCCAGGCCGTATGGCGGAATGTGAAGCGCAAAGCGTAAAGTGTAAAGCGGCGAATCTCGAACAGATCAGTCCATACAGTTGGATATCCGATAATTGTTCGTGTCATTGATGCGCATGCATGGTAATCATGTCAGACGCTTTGCACTTCACCCTTCACGCTTTACACTTCACCCTTCACGCTTTACGTCTCTGCTACCGTTCCACTCTCGCGCTGCCGCCGCCCATGAGCTTTTCGACTTCTTTCTGGGTCGCCATGGACGTGTCGCCCGGCGTGGTCATGGCCAGCGCGCCGTGCGCGGCGCCGTACTCCACGGCTTTCCGGGCATCCCCCGTGGTCAGAAGGCCGAAAATCAGCCCCGAAGCGAAGCTGTCGCCCCCGCCCACGCGGTCCATGATCTCCATGTCCGGGCGCTGCGCCGCCTGGTGGAACCGGCCGTCCATCCAGCAGATGGCGCTCCAGTCGTTCACCGTGGCGGTCTTGACCGCGCGCAGCGTCGTGGCGGCGACCTTGAAATTGGGATAGGCCTTGACGGCCTTTTCGATCATTTCTTTGAATTTGGAGACATCGAGCGCCGACAGATTCTCATCCAGTCCCTCGATTTCGAATCCGAGGCTGGCCGTGAAATCCTCCTCGTTGCCTATCATCACGTCCACGTACCGGGCGATTTTCCGGTTCACCTCCCGCGCCTTCTCCTTTCCGCCGATGGACTTCCACAGCGACGGCCTGTAATTGAGGTCGTACGAGACGACGGTGCCGTGCTTCTTGGCGGCCGTCACGGCTTCGAGAATGACCTCGGGCGTGGTCTCCGAGAGCCCGGCGAAAATACCTCCCGTGTGGAACCACCGGACGCCCTGCCCGCCGAAAATGGTTTCCCAGTCGATGTCCCCTTTTTTCAGCTGCGACGCCGCCGTGTGGCCGCGGTCCGAGCAGCCCAGCGCTCCGCGCAGGCCGTAGCCCCGCTCCGTGAAATTGAGGCCGTTGCGCGCCGTGCGCCCGACGCCGTCGAAGGGAATCCACCGGATCAGGAACGTATCCACGCCGCCCTGCAGAACGCAGTCTTCGATCAGCCTGCCGACGGGATTATCGGCGAGCGCCGTCGCCACGGCCGTGCGAAGGCCGAAACAGCGCCTCAGGCCGCGCGCCACATTGTATTCGCCCCCGCCTTCCCAGACCCGGAATTGCCTTGAGTTGTGAATGCGCCCCTCGCCCGGGTCGAAACGAAGCATGACCTCGCCGAGAGAAACGAGGTCCCATCTGCACTGGTCCGCGGACTTGACATTCAAGCCCATAAAACAAAATCCTCCCCATTATGGTGTTCTGAGTTCAGTGTTCCGAGTTCCGGGAATCATAAGACGTAGAGCGTGAAGTGTGAAGCGAAAAAAATGCACAAGCATATCTCCGATTACCGCTTTACGCTTCACTGACTCCCCCGGTCTCCAAGTCCAAAGGTCTCTGTTCCCTTCACGCTTCACGCCTTGCTCTTCACAACTTGTCACTTGCCACCCGTAACCTGCAACTGATAGAGGGTCTCCCCCGCATTCGGAACGACGAAAATGCCTTCCGATTCCCTGTCCTTCCATTCTTCCGGCCGTATCGAAGCCGGGTCCCGGTAGCCCAGGTTGATCTTTTTGCACAGCGCCTCGGGAATGCCGGTGGCGAGCGTCACCCGGATGCGGGGTCTTTCGGCGCCGTGTTCGAACTCTCCCGTTCCCCGCACATGGGTGGAATGGGCCAGAACGGAGCGCGGCATGTCTTTGAACTGATCCCATTGTTTGAGAAAATAATCCCTGACGTGGTAACCCACTTTTTCGATGTTCCTTCCATGGGTCACCGAAATCTCCGTGATGTGGGGCGCGTAGATGATCAGCTCTCCCCCGTCCTCGACGATGGATTCGAGTTTGTACATCACCTTGCCCGCCGTCCAGATCTCGTCGTACATTTTCGGGGCGATGCCCAGCACGGTCCGGTAACGGCGGCCGGTCGTGCGCACGTGCACCGCGGCCGAGAGATCCGCGGCCCGCGACCAGGCCTCCTCCGGCGTGCCGAAGAAAATGCCCTTCAATCCCTCGTGCACGGAGACGAATGCCAGGCAGATTTTTTTCTTCGGAATCATCGAGGCGGCCCGGTTCACCACGGCCCGGACCGGCGTGTCCTTGGTGCCGTTGACCTTGACGTTGGTGATGAGCGCCCCGAGCCAGTGCGTGGCGTTGACGATTTCGGGACCGGCGATGCCCGGGAAAAAATACTTGTTCCCGCCCGAGAAGCCGATGACCTCGTGCGGAAAGACGGGCCCGATGACGAGAAGCACGTCGTAATCGAGAATCAGCCTGTTCAGACGGACGGGGATGTCCTCGTTGAGCAGGCCGCCCGTCAGCGCGGCGATTTCAGACGCGGGCACCGTGCCCACCGTGGTCAGGTTTTCCGGATTGTCCCAGCAATGGTTGAACAGGCTGACGTCGCGGTAGGCCGATTTTTTCTCGGCCCCGGTGATGCCGACATGCCTGAGATAATCCTTCTCCGAAAGCGGGGCATGCGTTCCCGAGGCCACGAGAAAATCGAGCCGCCTGACAAGCGGACCGGCGCTCATGCACACGGCCTTGAACAGCATCGGCACCGGCGCCGTCCGGGTGGTGTCGGGAATGAGGGCGAGCACGCGCTTGCCTTCGAGTCCGGCCGACGCCAGCCCTTCGGCGACCACCTCCGTGATTTCCCGCTCCGACAGTATCCCTTTTGGATCGCCTTTGCCTATCATGATCAGACCCCTGTGTTGTATTCTTCTTCAGTGTGGATCACGAGCCGATATAGACCGTTGAGTCCGGCACGTATAAAAAAAGGATCAGACACGGTTTCGGGCCGTGTCTGATCGTTTCATCATGTCAAACAGGCGCCTAGGCGTTGTAGGTCGACGAGGCGGTCTGGCCGCCGTGGCCCGTCCAGTTGGTATGGAAAAACTCCTTGCGCGGTTTGTCGACGCGCTCGTAGGTGTGGGCGCCGAAGTAGTCGCGCTGCGCCTGCAGCAGGTTCGCTGGAAGCCGCTTGCGGCGGTATCCGTCGTAGAAGGCCAGAGTGGAACTCATGGCCGGCACGGGAATGCCCATCTGAATGGCCGTGGCGATCACCTTGCGCCAGCTGTCCTGGCAGTTCTTCATCGCCTTCTGGAAGTATGAATCGAGAAGCAGGTTGCTGAGAGCCGGGTTCTTGTCGTAGGCTTCCTTGATCTTGCCGAGAAAGGTGCTTCGTATGATGCATCCGCCCCGCCACAGCAGGGCGATGCCGCCGTAGTTGAGATTCCAGCCGTATTCCTTGGCCGCCTCGCGCATGAGCATGTATCCCTGCGCGTACGAAACGATCTTCGAGGCGTACATGGCCTTGCGGATGTCCTCGATGAAGGCTTTCTTGCCAGGCGCCGTTTTCTTTTTGGCGGGTCCCTTCAGAATTTTGGAAGCGGCCGCCCGTTCGTCGAGCAGGGCCGACAGGCTGCGCGCAAACACGGCTTCCGAAACCATGGTCATGGGAATGCCAAGGTCGAGCGCGGCGATGCTTGTCCATTTTCCCGTCCCCTTCTGGCCCGCGGCGTCAAGAATCAGGTCGACCACGGTTTTCCTGTTCTCGTCCTTGTAGGCCAGAATGTCGCGGGTGATTTCAACGAGGTACGACGCCAGCTCGCCCTCATTCCAGGTTTTGAAAACGTCGTGCATCTCCCTGTTGGTCAGGCCGAGCCCTTCCTTCATGATCTGGTAGCATTCGCATATCAGCTGCATGTCGCCGTATTCGATGCCGTTGTGGACCATTTTCACGAAATGGCCGGCCCCGTTGTCGCCCACCCAGTCGCAGCAGGGGGAACCGTCTTCGACCTTGGCCGCGATGGCCTGGAAAATCGGTTTGACGTGCGGCCAGGCCGCCGCCGAACCGCCGGGCATGATCGAGGGCCCCTTCAATGCGCCTTCCTCTCCGCCCGAAACGCCGGTGCCGATGTACAACAGACCCTTGCTCTCCATGTATTTTGTCCGGCGCATCGTGTCGGGAAAGTGGGTGTTGCCGCCGTCGATGATGATGTCGCCCGGTTCCAGAAAAGGGAGAAGCGTTTCGATGAAATCATCCACGGCTTTTCCCGCCTTGATCATGAGCATGACTTTACGGGGCCTGTTAAGATTGGAAACCAGTTCCTCGATGGAATGGCATCCGACGATTTTCTTGCCGGCGCCGCGCCCGGTCCGGACGAAACCGTCCACCTTTTCAACCGTCCGGTTGTATACGGCCACCCGGAATCCATGGCTTTCCATATTCAGGACCAGGTTTTCACCCATCACCGCCAAACCAATCAATCCAATGTCGCATTTCTCCATGATCGCATTTCTCCTTAGAATTATTGTGGTGATCACATATTCAACTTAATAATTAATCATTATTTAATTTAAATTCAACATGAAAATGTCAAACGGCGAAATAAGCATGTAAATGGAATTATGACATAAGACAAATATTTATAATAATTTGTGAAAATTGGCGCTTTGTCAGTTCCGAATTCCAAGTTTCGAGTTCCGAGAGAAAATCAAACAGACATTTTCTATAAACTCGGAACCCTGAACCCATCACTTGCCTCTCCAATCCCCTGCTCCCTGGCCCCTGTCCCCTGATCCCGATCCCCGGAACTCGGAATCCGGAATTTTTTATATGGTCATCGCCGTGTACCCGCCGTCCACGCGGATGAGCGCCCCGGTCACGAACGAGGAGGCCTTTTCCGCCGCGAGCCATACCGCCGCGCCGACGAGCTCTTCGGCTTCGCCGAACCGGTTCATGGGCGTATGCCTCATGATCGATTCCACGCGTTCCTTCGTCAGTATTTTTCTGTTCTGTTCGGCCGGGAAAAAACCCGGGGCAATGGCGTTGACCCTGATATGGTGCGACGCCCATTCGTACGCCAGCCATTGCGTCAGGTTGTTCACCCCGGCCTTTGAAATGGAGTAGGTGAACACCCTGGAGAGCGGAGGCCCCGACGAGGCGGAGGAAATGTTGATGATGCTGCCCCCCCGGCCCTGATCTATCATTTTTTTCCCGAAAATCTGGCATGCGAGGAACATGCTCTTGAGGTTGACGCGGATTATTTTTTCCCATTCATCGTCTGTGATGTCGAAAAACGGCGTGGCGGAGTTGACCCCCGGCGCGTTGATCAGAATGTCCACGCCGCCCAGCTCCGAAACGACGCGCTTGAGCGCGCCTTCGAGGTCGGCCCTGTTCGACGCATCGGCGGTCACGGCGGCGGACCGGACTCCGAGAACCTTCAGCGCTTCAGCCCGCTTCTGCGCGTTTTCCGCGCTTAAATCGATAACGGCGACGTCCGCCCCGGCCTTGGCCAGGCCTTCGGCCATGGCGCCGGCCAGCACCCCTCCGCCTCCGATGACGGCGGCAACCTTTCCCTTCAATCCGAAAAGAGATTGTACGAATTCCATGGCCATTCCTTTCCTATTTGGCGAACGGTTGAATGTGCTTTTTAAAATGCGATACCAGGTTGTCGTAATGCCTGGACTCGTTTTCCTTCAGCGCCTGGTAGATTTTCGATTTGAAGCGTTCGCGGCCTTCGGAATCGGCGGCGGTGATGACGGAACCGAACGTCACGTGCAATATCTGGCGCGCCGCGTTCTGGTTGAACAGCCCGGGAAGCTGGTCGTCCTTCAGGTCGCGGCCGGCGGGAACATCCTCGACTCGGCCCGACACAAAATAGGACTGCCGGTCGGCGGGATACCTTTCCTTGGCGTAATCGAGTATGCCGCGGAACAGGTCCGGGGCCGTCATGCTGACGGTCTGCAGCGCCACCAGCCAGCTCGTGCCCGCCGTCTTGACGTGCACCGTGCCCTGCTTGATGCCGCCCATGATTCCGTACAGGCTGAACTTGTCGCTTCCCGAATGCAGGCTGATTTTATAGGGGCCCAGTTCGAGGGAAATGGCCACGTGTTTTCTGTATTCCGCCTCGAAAGTCTTGAGGTCGCCCTTGTAGTCGATGCCTTTTTCAAAATCGCCGATGAAGCGCGGCGCCAGGCTGACGAAACGCACGCCCAGGCGGCGCAATTCGCTGGCGATGAAAAAGTGCTCGAAGGGCGAGGTGATCGATTCGGTCTCGTCCACCGAGGCCTCCAGTTCGAACGGCCTGCCCGACGATTTGCCGGCGAGGTGTTGGTACAGTGAGAATATATGCGCGATGGCGCGGCCGTACTTGACCAGGGCGCGCGACACCTGTTCCCCGTCGGGCGCCAGCCTGACGTCTCCCGGCAGAAGGAACGGCCTGGCGGTGTAGCGCTTGAGGCACCCGGCCTGGCTGTCTTCGAGGCCCTTCCAGGGCAGCTTGTCGATTTCCGATTGAACGGCTTTGGCGTCGAGCGTGTCGGCGGCGTTGTTCACGTGCTCGCCCGGATCGATGGTGAACAGGGTGAACCGCGCGGCCGTGAGCAGGTCGACGTCGGCGGCGGTTTTCAAATGGTCGGCGTCGGCGCCGAATCCTTCCTCAAATCCCTCCTGAAAAGCGGACCATGACGCCGCGTCCATCACGTCCTCGGGCTTGCGCTGCGTGCGCGTGAGCTCCCTGATCGACTGCTGCGCCAGGACCACGCGCAGGCCCGATCCCCTGACGGCGCGGATGTGCCCGGGATTGGCCAGTCCCAGCCTGTCGCCGGTTCCCAAAGAATTCCTTTCGCCCAGAACCTGCGCGCGCGTGAACGGGAACAGAGCCCTCAAGGCCTCGGCGTTCGCCCCGTTCATGGGGCAGCTTTTCAGGTTCCAGCCTCCTTCCAGGTTGTCCTGCAGCACGGATCCATTGAAACGGCCGGCCGCTGCGTCGTTCTGCCGGGATAGAATGAAAAGGGATTTCTCTTTCTGCCGGACGCCGATGAAAAACGCGGCGGAATCGCCCAGGCGTTTGACGGAAAACGGGTACAATTCAAGGGGAAGGCCCGGATCGAAGGAAACGGCCTGTCTCTCGTTGGAGCGTGACTTGGAGACGTTTTCAAGAAGCGTCAGCGGGATCATGGAAACTCCTTTCAATAAAATAAAGTTATTGAATTTACAAATAAAAACATGGCATGTCAAGAAAACGGTTTTGGTTCAAACATGTGAAAAACATGTCAAAAAAACATTTGATTCTTATGAAACATGTTGTTACATTTATAGTTAATGATCATCGACGCACATGCATACGCGCGCGCGGGACTGCTCGGCAATCCGTCCGACGGGTACTTCGGCAAGACCATATCCATTTCCGTCCGCAACTTCGGCGCCCGCGTGCAGCTGTACGAAACGCCCGAGCTGCATATTGAATCGCAGATACAGGATACGAACGTCTACCGCAACATTTCCCACCTGGTCGAATCGGTCCACCTCATCGGATACTACGGCGGTTCGCGCCTCATCAAGGCCGCCATCAAGAAATTCCACGAATACTGCGCCGAAAACAAGCTGAAAATCGAGAACAGGAACTTCACCCTCCGGTACCATTCGTCCATTCCGCGCCAGGTCGGCCTGGCGGGATCCAGCGCCATCATCACGGCGACGCTGCGCGCCCTCATGCAGTTCTACCGGGTGAAAATTCCGCTTGAAATTCTTCCCAACATCACGCTTGCGGCCGAAACCGAAGAATTGGGCATCACGGCGGGCCTGCAGGACCGCGTCATCCAGGCCTATGAAGGCTGCGTGTACATGAATTTCAACAAGAAAATCATGGACGAGAAAAAACACGGGAATTATGAGAAACTCGATCCCGCCCTGCTGCCGAAGCTGTACATCGCCTACAAACCCCCGCTCGGAAAGTTTTCTGGAAAAGTCCACAGCGACCTGAGAACACGGTGGGAAAAAAGCGACCCCCTCGTGATCAACGCGCTGAACGAAATCGCGTCTCTCGCCGAAAAGGGCCGGACCGCCATTTTGAACAACGATATCCAGACCCTGCACGAACTCATGAACACCAATTTCGAACTGCGCAGCACCATCATGTCGATCAGCCCGGCCAACCGCGAAATGGTCGAGACGGCCCGCGCTTGCGGAGCTTCCGCCCACTTCACGGGTTCGGGCGGTTCCATCATCGGCATTTATTACAGCGATGAAATGCTCACCAGCCTGATCATGGAATTGAAGCGCCTCAACGCCCGCGTGATCAAGCCATACATCGTGTAACCCGAATGATTGAGAACCATGCAATATAATGACCCTGGCATTCATTTGTTAATGGCTGAAAATCCGTTTCGAGGCGTGAATTTTACTGGATAAGTGCGTCACAACCAAAGGAGCTTTCTTCATCATGATCCGAAAAGCCGTCATCCCCGCAGCGGGACTGGGTACGCGCTTTCTGCCGGCCACCAAGGCCCAGCCCAAGGAGATGCTTCCAATCATCGACACCCCCACCATCCAGTACGTCGTGCAGGAAGCCGTGGATTCGGGCATCGACGATATTCTCATCATTTCGGGCAAGGGCAAGAGGGCCATCGAAGACCATTTCGACAGGAATTTCGAGCTGGAAGCCCACCTCGAGAACAGGCAGGACAACGCCGCCTACAACGAAATCCGCCGGCTGGCCGACATGGCCAACATCCATTTCATCA
>JBFZEN010000448.1:0-6121 GCA_041306805.1 bacterium | reverse complement strand
GACCACCGTCTGCTCGCCCTCTGGAGCATTGGAAATGGTATAGACGCCGTCCAGATTGCCCGCCGCTCCGATACTCGTTCCCTTGACGATGATGTTGGCGCCCGGCAGTGCCGCCTTCTTCTCCCTGTCGAATACCTTTCCCGTGATGGTCCCGGCCGCAGCAAATGACTGGACCAGTAGGACGAGTGCCGCCACGCCTACGGCGAAAAGCGTCCCGCTGCCGCGGCGGAAACCAGCGCGGCTGGACGGCGAACGCATCGCCGCGCCGATGAGACCGGATGAATTTTTCATAACAGGTTTTCCTTATTTTGTGACGAGGTTCACGGTTATGGACAATGGTTACTAGAAAGTCGGATCGGTGTTAACGTTAACATGCTCCTTTTTCGCAAGTCCGCCGTCGTTCGAGTGCGGAATCGTGTTCCCTCTGAACCTGCCGACCGTAAGGCTTTTTAGGGCGGAAATGCGGTTGACGGTTTTAAGGGCCGAAAAGACCACCGTATTTTCAAAGGGCGACACCAGGGGTTTGAAGTATGGAAGTCATGGTAAAAGGCGAAAAACCAATGTTTCGATGCGGCGGCCGGATTTCGGGGATCCGCCGCTGTATAAGGATATAGTTTTAAGGAGTTTCGGATAGCAGTCGGACTGGGTTGCGGTTCGGTGAAGCCAGTAGCGCGTGGAACGAAAAATACACCGTTTAATAGCCTTGAGTAGCTCATGGAGACCGCCTGCTGTTGTTTTCTCAGCGACAAACCTGACAGCCCCGACGGGCAGGGATTTTTTTGGTATTCAGATTTCCAGAAATTAACGAAGAACAAAAGTTTCTATACTCAAATCCGGCATTTGAATGCCGATTGAGATGTTTTTCAGGAAATCAGTTTAAACCGTGTTGCCCTTTCAAGAGATCACCAAACGGCTGGTGTCCTTTTCAGTGAGAGACAACAATATCCCGTAATATCCCGTTTCTTGATATGCACTAAATTGCCAATTTTTACGTTAGTATTATTATGTTTGCAGTGTGAAAATTGAAGCGATTTAATATATATAATATCATTTCAAATGTCAAGAAGAATATTTCAGAAAGTATGAATTTCTGGCCGGAAGCCGAATTCCGGGTCAGCACGTTACGAAGGCGGAGGTCCTCCGCGGCTTGATGAACCGGGATGAATTCATTGGAACGGGCGTTCTCGGCTCGGGCGAAGGCACCATTCAGCTGTCGACCGTGAACGGGAATGTGGCCGTCGCGGGGAGAAAGTAGAAGCACCAACGGGTTGGTTCGCATTTTGAGCTGTCGGGAGTATTTCCCCGAATTCAAATCCGGAACGGGTCCGGAAAAAGATCAGACATGGTCTCAGACCGTGTCTGATCTTTTTTTAACGAATCCGGTTTACGATAATTCCGGGGAATAGATGCCTCGGGTTATTCGAAATTCTTATCATGCCAATTCTTGACTTCAATTGAAATATTGTCTATATTTCTTCGACATAAACAGACCCTGATTTATTGAGGTGATGGAGTCCACCCTCAATTGCATTCATCCCTTCCGGTATCAGTCTTTTCATGAATGCTGATGACTCCTGAATGACGTTTGATTAATCATTTAAGGAGTATCAGTCATGAAAGCGGACATCGTTCCCCTTCTGGTCGGTCTAATCATCTTTTTCTCGAGTATCCTGTCATTGCGCTTTCGTCTTTCCGTGGCTATCGTGGAAATCACGCTTGGAGCCATTGCAGGATATTTTGGATTGCGAACGGAAGATTGGATGGTCTTTCTCGCGATTTTCGGATAAGATATTCAAAAATCCAAGATTGAAAAACAAGGTCATCGAACCGGAAATCAAATATATTTTTGTCCTTCTTCTCGCGTTCATTTTTTTTGCCAAACTGGGAGAATCGCACGCCGTGCTGCCGGCCTTCCTGTTGGGTTTCTTCATGGCCAAGCATTTCCACGAAACCACGGGAGAACGCATGGTGATCAACCGCCTCAGGACGGTTTCGTACGCCATCGTGACGCCGGTGTTTTTCATTGTGGGCGGAATGAAAATTTCGATGACTCTCATCGCGTCCGGCATTTCTATTTTCCTTGTGTTTTTTGCATTGAAAATGGTTTCAAAATTTCCGGGAGTTTATTTTTTAGCAAAACGCTTCATTCCTTCGGGCAGCATGTATACGACCCTTTTGATGAGCACCGGCCTGACCTTCGGCACCATTGCCAGCGTATTCGGCCTGCAATCGGGATTCATCAATCAATTCCAATATTCGATTCTCGTCGGCGTGGTGATCGCTAGCGCCGTGATTCCCACTATCATTGCGCAGAAATGGTTTGCTCCCGTCGAGGAGGAAGATATGCTGGATAATCCGAGATAATGATTTTTATTTCAAATCCGCAATCCAAAATTCAAAATACCATTGATATTCTCCTTAACTTTTTTTATACTACAGGGTTAACCCAATTTCAGGAGGTTTTTAATGTCAACGATTGTAGATGTTTTTGCGCGCGAGATTCTCGATTCCCGGGGCAATCCCACGGTCGAGGTGGACGTGGTGCTCGAAAGCGGGGCCATGGGACGGGCCGCTGTTCCATCGGGCGCATCCACGGGCGAAAACGAGGCCGTGGAGCTGCGCGACGGAGACAAGGCGCGCTACCTCGGCAAGGGAGTGATCAAGGCCGTAGAAAACGTGAACGAAATCATCGCGGCCGAAATCATAGGAGAAAACGCCACCGATCAGGTCGAAATCGACCAGATTCTGATCGAGCTGGACGGCACCAAAACCAAGTCGAAACTCGGCGCCAACGCCATTCTCGGCGTGTCCCTCGCCGTGGCCAAGGCGGCGGCCGATTTCACGGGTCTTCCTCTGTACCGCTACATCGGCGGGGTGAACGGCAAGACTTTGCCCGTGCCCATGATGAACATCGTGAACGCCGGCGCCCATTCCGACGCGCCCATCGCGTTCCAGGAATTCATGATCAGGCCCGTGGGCGCGCCCAACTTCCGCGAAGCCCTGCGCATGGGGGCCGAGGTGTTCCACAACCTGAAGAAATTGATCAAAGACCGCGGGCTTTCCACGGCCGTGGGCGACGAGGGCGGGTTCGCGCCGTTGTTCAAGAGCATCGAGGACACCCTCGAGACCATACTCAAAGCCGTCGAGAAGGCCGGCTACAAGCCCGGTGACGACGTCACGCTTGCGCTCGATCCCGCGGCCTCCGGATTCTTCAAAAACGGCATGTACGATTACTCTGTTTTCGAGGGCGAAAAGGGCAAAAAGAGGACGCCGGCGCAGCAGGTCGAGTACTTCGCCGAACTGGTTAAAAAATACCCCATCGATTCCATCGAAGACGGCATGGCGGAAAACGACTGGGACGGATTCAAGATGCTGACCGAAAAGCTCGGTTCGAAATGCCAGATTGTGGGCGACGACATCTTTGTGACCAACGTGGATTACCTCAAGAAGGGCATCGAGCAGGGTTCCGCCAATTCAATTCTGATCAAGGTGAACCAGATCGGCACGCTGACCGAAACCCTGAACGCCATCGAAATGGCCCACAAGGCCGGATGGACCGCCGTGGTATCGCACCGGTCCGGAGAAACCGAAGACACCACCATTTCGGACATCGTGGTGGGCACGAACGCGGGACAGATCAAAACCGGTTCAGCCAGCCGGACCGACCGCATCTGCAAATACAACCAGCTGCTCCGCATTGAGGAAGACCTCGGCGACGCGGCCTTATACCCGGGAAGGCGCACATCCAGGCGCTGAACCATGCCTTATTCATCGAAACGACGTAAAAAGAGGGCCTGGATTCTGCCATTGGCGGCGTTCCTGGCCCTCCTCTTTCTTCTCTCCACGGGGAAGCGCGGATTCATCCAGCAGATACGCGTGAGGCGCGACCGTGCCCGGATCGAAGAAGAAATCCGCCGTCTGGAAGCCCAGAAGCAGCGGCTCGAAGAGGAGAAGAAGAAGCTTGCCGATCCGGCCGTCGTCGAAAAACTCGCCCGCGAACAGTACGGAATGGCCAAGAAAAACGAGAAGGTACTTCACGTCGTCCCCAAGAACGGAGACAAATAGGAACGCCCGGCGGCACTGGATCGCTTTTTTTTGCCTGGCGGGGGCATGGTGGTGCGCGGCCGGAACGTCCGATTCGCTTTCAACGCGCTACCTGCGCGGCATCCAAACGGACGTGTGGGCCGGCGCGGCCACCTTTGAGCGCACCCTCCCGTCGGGCGGGGTCATGCGTTTTGGCGACATTTTTTCATCCTCGCGGCTGCAAATGCTTCCCGGTTCCAACAAATGGAAAGACCACAATCAGCTGAATCTGGAATACGCCGTCCCATTCGGTCCGGTGTGGACATGGCTGACCCGGGGCGGCAGCACCGTATTTTCGGACAAGCAGACCGGATACATGAACGACATTCAGACCCATTTTCTGGGAACGGGCGCCGTCATTCAAAAAAAGTCCGTATCCGTACCGATCTGGCTCGGCCTTAAAAGCGACCGCAGGTACGGCCGGACGGACAATGGATGGAGCTACGAAGCGGGGTTGAACGCGCCCGCATTCCGGTTGTCCGAATACGATAACAGCCTCAACCTCAGGGCCGAGGGGGACGACCTGCGGAAACGCAAGAATTCCGGGTTGACGCTGTCGTATCTGGTGCACAGGCAGTTTTTCGCCGATACGCACGATTCGCTTTCGTTCCGTATGCGCCGGCAGAGGCGTGACTACTATGTGTCCGAAGCGGGCGACGTGGAGAGCTGGGACGAATCGGGTCGTGAGTTCGAAAACGTCCTGACCTACCGTCTCAGCCACACCCTCAGGGTGCGGTTCCAGGGGGGCGTTTCATCACGCACCCTGGCCATACGGCAGGTTACGGGAACCGAGAAGGAATTGAGGCGGGAACGCAAGGACTTTTCGGCCGCCGGTTCCGTGGGATTCATTTTCGCCGGTTCCTCCTTTCTTTCCGATTTCAGCATCCGGTTTTCGAACGAGGAACAGAGCTACCGCTTCGCCAAATCCGCGTCCTATTCACCCTATTCGGGAGGGGTGTATTCCATTCTGCCGGACAACAAGGGCCAATGGACCACCGCGGCCATCAACGCCAGGTGGAATTGGTCGCACCGGGACACTTTGGTCGTGCATTCCAGCCTCCAGAAGCTCCAGTACGACACGCCCGATCCGGCCAATGTGGACGACAGGGACGACGTGCGGTTCTGGATATGCGCATCGGAGGCCCATTCCTTCTCCCCCGAACTGACAGCCCGGATCGGCGCCGATTTCTACTGGCTGCATCTGGTCTATCTCAGCGGCAAGAAAAGCGCGGACAACAACCAGACGCGCATCCTTCGCCTGGTTCCTTCCATCGTTTATTTGCCCTCTCGAAATGTGCGCCTGGTCCAGACGGCCGAGGTGCTTGTCAACACCGTGCATTACGATTTTGAAGCGCTCCTGCCGGGCATTCAGGATTTTCTTTACAGGAAGTTCAGGATGGACGATTCCCTGCGCGTGGCCCTGGGCCGGACCTTCGCCTTTTACTTCGTCCACAGGGTGGAACTGGATGAGAACGGAAAACTGGCCTGGGATTCCTGGCTGGAGGAAAGGCTGCTCGGCAGGGACAGCCGCACGATGTCGATTGAAATGGCCGTGATGCCGTTTTCCGGTCTGACGATATCGCCCGGGTATTCCGTCTACCGCCGTGACGGCAGGCGATATGCCGAACAGGACGCGCCGCGCGCACGCGAATTCGACAGCCGGGGTCCCACCATGAGGGTTTTATGCAGAACGAACCGGGTTCTGATGACGTGCGCCATCAGCAGCCTGAACATCAGCACCTACGGCGCGCCCGCGCAGCGGACCACCCGTGTGGATCTGAACATGAACTGGCACTTTTGATCTGGAGGATTCACACCCATGAAAGAACAGACAGCCAATAACCTGTAATCAATTATACTAAAATGCGGCAGAACATGAATTTCTCGATTCCCAGCCGGCTGGACGCTCTCAGCCGTGTCGAGCGGATCGTTCAGGAAATCGCCTCGCGGATGGAGCTGTCGAAGGACCAGCACGACAGCCTGGCTATTGCCGTGACCGAAGCCGTAGGCAACGCCATCATACACGGAAACCGGAGAG
>JBFZEN010000447.1:0-11760 GCA_041306805.1 bacterium | reverse complement strand
TGCCCCGGGCTTCCACGTCTGAAAACGGCAGCGGAGCGAGCCTCCAACCCGGTCGGGTGCGCGGGCTGCGGCTCTCGGCCCCAACCGGTGTGCCGTCAACCGGGTTCGAAAACACGGCGATGCCGGGATATCTCCTAGAGGGCCTTTCCTTTCTGACAAGAACGGAGACGGACGGCGCATAAGAGAAACAATACCGTTGCAGAAGAAACAGGGCCGGGCAGTCCAGGGTCTCGCGGAGCGTGTACTCTTTCTGGACCGGGGGGGCCGACAGCATGATTTCAAAGGGCAGGTTGGCCATTTGCAGGTCCGGCACGATGATGACCTTCCCGGGCAATGCCATGGCCGATTCGACGGGCTGCAGAAGCTTTTGGTACAGGCGGTGTGCGATGCCGGCCCTGAACACAATGCTTTCGTGAAACGTTTTTTCGGCGCCATGAAAAGGGGCGACCAGTGAATCGACGGCCAGTTTCAGCTCGGCGGAGCGTATGTTCAGCCGGACGAGCTGTACCGTCTCCCCGTTGGCCCCCAGCGCGAATGACACGTCATCGCTGATCAGATAAACGACCAGCCCCTCGTTGTTTCTTTTAAGACGGTTCTGCATTGTTTTCGACCAAATCCGCGGCGATTTTTCGGAACGCCTTCTCATGCCGCGTTCGGATGGTTTCAACAATTGCCCGACGAGGGAATACCGGACGGCCTGCAGTTTTTGTTGAAGGGAATCCTGCCGTGGAGCCGCCGGGGCGTCCATTCTGATCTGGCGCTGCAGCATGCGCAGTGTCTTCACCATTCCATTGAAAACGGCGTCACGCCGGTTTGACTGACGCCGGCAATCGCATTCCGCGATGGAACGTGCCCTCCCCATTTCAAGGTAAAAGAGAAGCGAATCGAGGCATGATGCCGAGGGGTTGTCTTCATACCGGCGCAGGGTGCACAAAGCCAGTTCCCTTGACGCTTCGACCACGGTGCTGAAATATCCTATTTGAAGAGGCTCCAGCTCGAGATTCTGCCTGACCTTTTCGGCGATGTCCACCGCCAGCCTGTCGTACCGGACGGCATGGCGAATGTCCCCATGCAGCCGGAACGCCTTTCCCAGACAGAGATAGGTGTTCAGCAGAAGGTTGTCGTCTTTTTCCGAAGCGGCCCAGGGAACGATGGGAAGGCATGCCGCGATGGCTTCCTCCTCCCTTTTCTGTATGATGCGCAGCCTCGCCAGGGAAAGCCTGAGCCATGCGTACTGGCTCTCCGATCCGGCCTTCTTCGCATAAGCGCAGGCACGGCTGTACGAGTCGACCGCACGCCCGATCAACCCCTCCCCCTGGTACGCCTCGCCCAACGCGGCCAGGCAGTATGAACAATATAAAATGTCGTTCCGTAATTCGAAAAATCGGGCGTTGTCAGCCAGCAGGCGTCTCGCCTCTGCATATTTTTTCTCGGGGATCATCAGCTGGGCCAGTTCGGTCGATATTTCCCTCTGCTGCACGGCGAGGCCGTACTCTGAAGCCGACCGGTACGCCTTCTCAAACAGGTTTCTCGCGATTTCAACCTGGTTCAAATACAGGAACAGGCCTGCCTTTCTGAAGTTCACCTCGACGATTTGTTTCTCGATTTTAAACCGTTTGTACAGGCTTTCGCACCGGTCGAAAGAGCGCAGGGCCTCGAAAAATCGGCCGGTGCTGTACAGAATTTGCGCGTTGTTGAAAACCCAGTCGGCCAGATCACGGTCGGCATGAATCCGTTCGGCCGCATGAATGGCCTCCTCGTCAAACCGCAGTGATTGGCGGTACCCGCCCGTCCGCGCGTATACGGATGCCCGCCGCGAGAATATCTTGTGCAGGGTTCCCAGGTTGTTTGTCGCGCGCGCGATGGTCTCGGCACTGTCCAGAAGCGCCAGAGCGCGCGTAAAACGGCCCCCCGATGTTTCGAGGGCGCCGAGTTCGGTCAAAAAAAGGGATTCATAGGAGCCGCATCGTTCCCGGCGCGCCAAAACCAGCCCCTGCCTCCACACCGAATCGGCCCGGGCCGGCATGGAAGCCCGGAACAGGCATTGACCCCAGAAATCGAGGAGGCCAGGGGAAAACCGTCTTCGGGCGGGGTTTCGTTCGAGAAGGCGGACCGCTTCATCGTAATTTTCATTGAGGAATTCCTGGACGGCTTGCGCCCACGAGACCGCCTCTACGTTCCGTCCGCCCGACTTGAGCACGGCCATCGCTCCGAACCGGCCGCCTGTCCGGCGGTCGAATTCCAGAAAATCGAAAATGATCTCAAAGTTCCCTCCGTCCGGCGCCAGCGCATCCCGGTAATGGTCGAATGCGGCCGCATCGTCCCCGCGTATGGCATCAATTTTTGCCAGCATCCAATGGCTGTTCTGCCGGTACCGTGGATTGACGGACAGCCTTTCGAAATAGGCTTTGGCGTCTCCGTCTCTTTCCTCAGACAGGTATAAATCGAGCAGTCTTTGATAACCGTCCGGAATTTCGGAACGGCTTTCGATGCAGGCCGCCACCCGTGACAGGGCCTCTGCGAGGGGATCCGGAACGCCTCCTCGCAACACGGCGCGGGTATCCTGCCCCAATGTGGACAGAATGGCGAATAATCCGAAAACCAGCGCTCGCAGGAGATGGAGCACGGTCACGCCTTTGGGTCTGCCGTGGAACATCAATGCCTTTCGATCATCCCTGGAAAATGAATGGAAAAGGTCAGGAAAACGCTTCTCGCGCTCCCCTGACCCTTCCCCCTGAATGGCATCGGACCGGTTACTTTTCGCCGGCGCCCGTTTTTACGGTGCCTGTTTTATTGAGGAACTTGATCAAGATGGTGATGTCGCCCGGCGTCATTTTCGCGAACAGCTTCATCTGCCCTCCGGCGGTGACGCTCGATTTGAGAACCGTGATGACACCGTCGCACTGGCCGGACTTGAAAGTGTAAATCGCCGAATATCCGTACAGGCGGTCCGGCGGAATCGGAATGCGCGGCAATTCATCTTCCTTGACGTCCATCCGGATGCCCGAACTTCCGTAGGTGATCAATACGGCCGTCTCCCGGGGGGCGGGAATCAAAAGGGCGTCGCCGTTGATTTTCTCTAAAACGGCCAGATCTTCTTTCATCTGTTTGACGGGATCGGCGGTTTCACACCCAATGAAGATCAAAACAGCGCACATGAAAATGACGGCCGACAGCCAGCCGTGAAGCTTTTTCGTTTCCATCCTTCCCTCCTTGAATACGCTAAGGTTTTTTATCTTCCCCGTTCCGCGAGAGCGCAACGCTTTTTTCGAAAAAAGGACTGCCCGGGCTGATTTGACTGAGCCAGCTCCATGCCTCATCCCGCCTGCCCTGAAGCGAGTAAACCATGCCGATGAAATAAGCCTCCCTGCCTTCGTTCTGAAGGCCGCCCGAAGCCGCGATGGAATCCGCCCGGAACAGGAACCGCAGGGCCTCCGCGGCATGCCGCATCCGGACCGCATCGGACGGGCGCCCCCGGCGGGTTCTCCACAAGGCCAGGTGCGAAAGCCCGCCGTAAAAGGCCGATTCCATTTCCCACTGCGTCAGGACTCCCGCATCCGCTTTTCCTGAAAGGCCCGGACGGAGGTTCCCGGCTTCCCGGAAGCCGGCCAGGGCATCGTCGTACTCGAACAGAAGATAATCGGCTATGCCCAGCTGTATCGTGACCGTCCATGTGCGGACGTCCGGATGGACGCATTCATCCGGTTCGGCGCTGCGGAAAGCTTCCGTTTCGTATTCATACGGAACGATGTCGTCAAAGACATACGCCCCTTTCCCGCCGGCGGCATGCCACTGCCTGGACCCCATGACAACGACAGAAAGGACGAGAACGGCGGTCGATAAAGCAAAACCCCATTTCAGCGACCGCGACAGGCCTTCGATCGATTCAAGCGCCCGCTGCCAGGCGCTGCCCGCCTGCTGCCTCGTCCCCGCGCCGCGGGGCGCCGCCGGAACACCGCACCCCGACACATCCTGAAGCCTGGCCAGAAGCACCCCGTCGGATTGCATGCGGATGGCAGGCATTCCGGCCACAGACTCCATGACATGGTCCGGTTCCACTTCCGATACAATGCCCATCCACCTGCTGAAAAATGCGGGAGAAGCCAGCAATGCGTCCAACCACTTCTGGGCCTCCGGTTTGCCGAGTGTTCCCGAAAATACGCCCTCGAAAAGCCGCCCGGTTTCATCGAATGTCGGAATGACGGTGCCGGAGGAATGCTTCGGAACGCGCGCGTGCAAATGGGTTCTGCTCACCGTTTTTTCAAGCATTTCAAAGAACAACGACCATGCCGGGTATTTTTTCCGGACGCGCCGGATCAAATCATTTTCCGGGTTTGAAGCCTTCCCCGTGATATAATGGACCACCTGCCGGTGCGTCAATCCCTCTGGATTATTTTGCATGGATATTATCGCCTTTCAACGGCGGAACCGCGCTCAAGCACGTAGCCCCGCATGACGTCCGAGTAGATTTCAAAGCAACGATAGCAGTCGTTGATGTGCCTGATCAATCCGGGGCAGGCATGGCGCGGGCCGCTGCCCATCAGATAATCCAGAAAAAAATCCGCGTTTTCTTCCATGAAAACCGGGTCCTGAGCGCATCCCTTATCCGGAAGCCCCGACACGCTCCTGCCCTCCGTTCCCGAAGCCTCAAGTTCCCGAAGCCTCTCGCGGAGCATCCCCACCGTTTCATCCCGCCCTGCGGAAACTGCGCCGCCGTCACCCGCTTTTCTTTTCTCCCCAAAGGCGAGCACGGCAAGCGCACGCCCCAGTCTTTCGTTCATCATCATAGGCCCTCGTTCATATAGAGTCCCGCAGGTCCGTTTATCTCTCAACTTCTTTCATCATGCTCCGGTTCAGGCTGTTCCGCATCCGGTTGACCGTGTTGTCGACCACCCGGTGCCCGATATGGTCGAGGCACGGCAAAAGCTGGATCATGTCGGTCGAAAAATCAGCCCAGGTATACAAGAAAAAAATGAGGATGTCCCTTTCCATAAAAAGCTTGTTTTTGGCCGCCGAAGAGCGGCAGAGACCGACGAGATGCTCGTACAATTCCCAGCGGCGCTCGACGTCAATCGATGAAACGATTCCGGGAATTTCCCCGGCTTCCGCGTCAACCATTTTTGAAGAGAAATGACGGAGAATGTGCCTGCTTGTTTTACGGCGGCATACCGTGGCCAGCCAGGCCAGAAAGAGGCGCTCGTCGTCCTTGGCGCGGAATCCATGCAGGACGCGGCCATGGTTTTCGCATAGCAGAATAAAAACGTCCGATACGATGTCGTCGATGGTTTCGGAAAGCTGTTTATGAAGCCTGGCCGCATTCCATGAAACGCAGGTTCTGGCCACCATCTGGTAGATGAATCTTTTATACCTGCGTATGAATTCGGACCATCCGGCCTCCCAACGGGCGGCCTGGGCATCACAGCATGATTCCAGCAGTTCCTGGAGCGGTACGTCTTTCAACAGATCTCCCCCTCTGTCGAAACCATTGTAACAGCGAATGCGATAAGCAAAAATGAGCAATAAAATAATGTTAATTAATGTAATTAATCAACTTCTCATTGTCAAATGGTTTTTATGACGAAAAAACCCGAGAGATTCTCGACATCACCCCGCTCTTCATGTATTGACGCGCGAATAAACCGTATTTTCTCTCGAAAGGGGGCGGAAAAAAGACGTAACCAAGGATGTGCACTCTAAATAACTGGAAAACAAGAAGAAAGGGGGAAAAAATGAAATTGCATCGAAAAATCAGGTGGATGGGGTTGTTTTTGATCATCAGCATTTCCCTTCCCGCCCTGGCTCAGGTGAATTTTGAGCAGATGGTCTCCATTGGCCTGTTTCCCGAGCAGGATTTACTGAAAGCCGTCATCCAGATCAAACAGGCGACGGGATATAAGGGCAACCTCTGCTCGCCGGGTTCCATTGAATACGCGCGGTTTTTCATCGACTGGAACCATAACAACAGTTATTCCGATCCGGGCGAGGACGCGGGATTGGCCGCGGTCCACGTGCACGACATCCCGACCAGGAAATACGACTGCCTGATCAATGGCGCCGATTCAAAACCCATATCCTTTGCCATGACCCTGCCCATCCAGTCAAAAAAGAAATTCTGCAGCGTCGAAAATCTGGTCAAGGTCAAAGCCATTTTATCGTGGGATGGGGCGCCGCCCGCCGGAAATCCGAACTACAATCCGCCCCGCGGCAACTCGGTCGAAAGCTGGGTTCAGATCAGACCGGGTTGGGAAATGCAGGTCATCCCCTTCGATTCAGTCCTCTTTTCAGGATCGGCGCTGGACGAGAAAACGGCCTATGAAAAGGCGTTTCCCTCATTTAAAGAATCCCGGACCGTCGCGGAACTGAAGACCGCGTACCAGGGCCGGAACGTCCCCGAAATCCGGTATAACTTTCAGGAAATTGCGGCCAAGGCCGCCGAGGTCAAGGCCAATCCCGCCTTGAGAACCGCGTACCGCAGGAATCCTCAAACCGTCCAATTGCTGAACCAGATCGATGCGGTCCTGGCGCAGCAGTACAACACGGTGTATGAGGAACTGAAACACATCGGTTACGATTACGACCGCAGCAGCCTGTCGGCTGTGCTGACCGTGAAAAAATCAACCGGCTATTGCGGCACTTTATGCGAAAAGGGAAGCATCGAGTACGTCGGTTTCTGGGCTTACGTTCACGATCAAATCGAACAGATGTGTCGATGGCAATTCCTGGGGCTCGGCAGGGTGAATGTGCATGATATCACAAGCATTCCGGCCCAGGGGCTTCAGTACGCCGTCACGGTTCCCGCGGATTTCTCGAAAATGCAGCGAGAGTGCGCCAATCCGCAGGTCCTGAAAATCAGGGCCATTCTTTCATGGAACCAGGCGCTCGCCGCAACCGACTTCAACACCATTCCCTCATGGGGCAATAAGATCGAGGCCAAGATCCAGCTGAGACCGGGCAAGCCCAATTTGACGGGGCATCCCCTTCCCTACCTGTGGGCCTTCGCGCACATGCCCGTTGAAAACATTTCCGGCAACGCTTCAACCATCTCCGGCAGCGCTTTGGGAGACGGCTACGCCAACAAGCTGAGCACGGACGGATGGTCGGCCAATGAAAGCCCCTTCGGCGGACGCATCACGGTGTCGGGCGAAATATCCGGCATGCCCGACATTTCATCGGGCGCGGCCAAGCTGAAATACAAGGTCCAGTACAAAAAACCGGCCGACACGGACTGGCAGGACATGGCGAACTCGTTTGACATTTACCGCAGGCAGAACGGCGTACCCATCGGCGGCATGCCCCAGGTCGCCGCGGGAGGATATTACACGTATGAGAAAGACCTGACGCCTCCGGTGGTGATCGAGGTGCAGGATGACGTGCTGGCGCAATTTCCCTCGGGCATCGTCTCGGACGGCCTGCTGCACATTCGCCTTTTGGTTTACCGGGCCGGGGCGCCGGCCGCGGGAGATGTCCCTGCGAACCATGTGTCCGGCGGGGTCGTCAAAATCAGGATCGATAACACCATACCGGAACCCTTGTCGCTGACCATGGACGCGGGCACATGCATGATATACCAGCCCGGAGACACGATCACGGGGAAATTTTCCGCGTATGACGCTCATTTCGGCGGATACAATTTCTATCTTCTTCCGTATTCGTTTCCGGCGGGGTCTTTTACCCATGTCCCGGCGGCCACCGCCTTCGCCGGCGGTCTGCCGGCCACCGGCGTGACACTGGGAACGTACAAGCTGGCGACCACGGGGCTTGCCCCCTGCGGGTATGTGATCAAGATGGATGTGGTCGACAGGACCATACGCGATAACTGGCCGAACGGGTACTGGAATTCGGCCTCGGTCGGATTCTGCCTGCTGAAAAAACCGTAGAAATCATCTTCATATACTCCCACTCCTCTCGTTGCAGTAACGGGGCCCGGGCGAAGGTCCGGGCCCCGTTACTTTCATCAAAAGAAGGGGGAAGAGCGAAGAACCGGGGCCGTCTGAAAAGTCGGTTTTTGTCTTTCAGACAAAATACGGACTGTTTCTCCCCTTTCAGACGGCTTCGATTTTTATTTTTTACTCCGGCAGCGGTTCATGCATCTATGGATGGCGGTTTCGACGGATGAACAAACGGCTCATGCGTGATCTCATGAGCCGTTTGATTGTCCGTTCCGGGCTGACCCGATTCCCGCCGCTGCGGAAGGCCTTGCCCGTTCAGCGCGATATGGATCGCACCTCGTCCTTGATCCGTTTTACGTGCCCCCGGCCCAGCCCCTTGACCTCACAGCCGAGCTGAAAGTATCTGCGTATCCTGTCGTCATCGAGAATCCCGAAACAGTCCACAATCGCTGCAGGCTTGCCGATCATCTCGACGACCTTGTCGGGATCCAGGTTCAGGTATTCCTTATGCCTGACCGCGAGGATGACCGCGTCGGCGCCCTTCATCACAGATTGAAGGTCTTGATTGATCCTGAGCTCCTTCAGGACGTCCTGGTTCCTGAAGAAGCGGGCCAGGCTTGCCCCCGCGGCGGGATACGTCTCCTGGCTTTCGAATTCCCACCAGTGATCCACGTACGGATCATGAACCCTGATCTCCGCCCCCATTTCCGTTATTTTGCGAACCATGAGTTCCGATCCGCTGTAGCGGGTGTCGCCCACGTCCTCGCGATAGGAGGCGCCCAGCATCACCACGGCTGACGCCGCGACGTCCTTGCCCATGATGCGGAGGGCGTCCCGCACCTGCTGCACCGCGCGCAGGGCCCTCGTGTCGTTGATGTTGATGGCTTCGGGCGTTATCTTGAAAATTTCCTCTTCGAAACCCATGAGATGCCGGTAGGCCCAGACGCCGAGGCCGCCGTCTTTCGGAAGGCAGTACCCGCCGATGCCGGGACCGGGAAAAATCATATTGCTGTGAGTCGGCCTTGTCTTGATGGCCTTGACCACCTTGATGAGGTCGACCCCGTTGCGCTCGCAGAACACGCTCCATTCGTCCAAAAATGCCAGGATGGTGGCCCTGTAGCTGTTCTCCACGATCTTGGCTGTCTCGCTCTCGATGGGCCGGTCGAGCACGGTCAAGGGGTATTCGGCCACGTTGAGCACCTCCGAAAGAAATCGCGTCACTTTGGCCTTGCTCTCGCCGTTGATTCCGCTGCACACGCGCCAGAAATCCCTGATGGATCGAACGTAATCCCGGCCCGGCATCACCCGTTCATAACTGTGGGCCAAAAGAGGCTCACGGTCGATGCCGCGCATCTCAAACGCCTTTTTGATGGCCGGATAGGCGATGATCTCGGTCGTGCCCGGCGGAACCGTGGTCTCGATGAGCACCAGGCAGTCCGGTTGTATCTTCTCGCCGATGACTTTCATGGATTCCTCGAGCGCGCCGATTTCAGCCCTGCCGGTGGCGCAATTCCCCAGCTCTTTTTTGAGAAAATCGCACTGCACGTCCACGATCACGACATCCGCCAAAGTGAGCGCGTCATAGATATAAGTGGCCGTCAGGTTTTTACGTTCGACCACGCACCGGTGAATGAGGACGTCCACTTCCGGATCCTCGGCTTTGATCGGAGAAACCCCGCTGTTGAGGAGCGGTATCTTCCAGTAGCTACGCGGACTGGGCCGCTGCATGCCGATGACGAATTTCCGCGCCTGGCCCGAGGCTTTGTCCGTGCTGTCAGCCACCACGGCGGCCATGACGGCTCCCACGAAACCGAGGCCCATGACCACCACGATTTCCCTTCCTTTTTCCTTTTCTTCCGAGACGAGCCGTTTCAGGCGTTCGAACTCCGGCCGATGATCTTTTTCTTCGGGTATGGGAAACTGTTTTCCATCGGGACTGATCGAAAATGGCATGCGGATTTCCTTTCCCTGGGCCGGATCAAAGTCGAATTCAACCCTGTTCGAACAAACGGACAGCCGTTCTTCGGATGCGGCTTAAGTGTCGAAGATAATGCCGCTTTTTCAAATTTCCAACTGGTTTTTCGTTCTCGTCGAAGAATCGTGAAGTTCAATTCGTATTTTCGGCGGCGATGCGAACCTTGATCTTGGCGGATGCCGATGAATCGGATTTTTTCCCCGTGATCTCCAAAATCCCTTCTTCCCCCGTCGTCTCAACCAAAATGGACGCTATGCCGGCTTCCGCCCTGATCGGATTCGACCCGATCAACCGGCCGGGTCCGCGTATTCCGAATTCGACGGAATCGGAGGCTGAATGGACCCCTGTTCCCTTTTTATCCAAAACGGAGGCATGCACAAAGAACACGTCTTTTTGACCGATGGCGGGACTGACGCCGTCCCAATCCGCGGCCAATTGGATGGTATGCGGCTGTGCGGGTTCCCGAACCGTATGGCGGGCCGCTTTCCTGCCCCCGATCAATCCGACGGCTTCGAGGGTTCCATCCCCGGACCGGCCCAACGTGAAGGTGAACGGAGGATAGGCCAGCTGGCTGGAGAACGCGTCCCTGTCCGGATCCAGGACGGCGGCGCATTTGCCGTCGACGATCAGCTTCACCTGTTCGCAATTGCTGTACACTTTCAAATGGAGGTCCGAATCGTCCGTCCGGTATGAAACGACATGGCACATCGGACCCGAAGGCACGGGATGGCGTGGCATACGGGCCGGCGCCCGCTGGCTCGCGTAAAAATAATAGGCCACTTTGGGGATCCGGAAAATGTCGCATATCCCCGAGGCCTCGATATCATCGGCATACCCCCTGTTGTAATCGAACATCAGCCAGTTGGCGCAGCCGACGGCCGGCGATGCCAGGTTGTCGTTGAGTGCCTCCTGAAAATTGAGCGCCTGCTGCCCCAGGCGCTTCTCCCCGAAACCGCGCAACTGGCGGCTGTTCCTCTCTTCGGAGGTCAGATTGCGGTACTCGGGCTGGTTGAAACCCGCATTTTGGGCATAGTATTCCCAATCCCCGTATTCGGAAATGAAAAAGGGTTTTTTCCCGGCGTATTTTTTCCAGTACTCCGGGGCTGCCGCGTGTTGCCTGGCGGGGATAAACAGGTCATAGGCAAAATCCTGCCATCCGCAGGTGAAGCACTGGTCGCCGGGATATTCTTCATGGGCGACGTTGTGTGATTTTTCCATGAACGCCCTTGTCATATCCGATTCGTTCAAAGACACTTCCCACAGGATCGCGCTGGGATGGTTCCGGTCACGGCGGATCATATCCCTGCAGTCCTGAATGCTTCTCTCCTGGAACCGGCCGTTCCCGAAAAACTGCCAGCCCGGTATGGCATCCATCACAAAAATTCCCAGGGCATCGCAGGCATCCATGAAAGCGGGGGCATGGGGATAATGGGACAACCGGACAAAATCAAAACCCGCCCGTTTTATTTTCAGTGCATCCCGAAAATGCGCGTTGTCGGACAGGGCATAACCGATGTAAGGATATTCCTGGTGCCGGTTGGTGCCCCGCAGGTAGCATTTTTCTCCGTTGATCGTGAATCCGTTCGCGGTGTCGAACGCGATGCGGCGGATTCCGATCCGGGTCGATATTTTGTCGAGGTCGCGGCCGCCCCGGGAAAGGGACGATTCCACCCGGTACAAATATGGGGAACGGGGACTCCACAGCTTCGGCTGCCGGACCTCCAGTGCCTGAACCACGGTTTTGTCTTCCATTCCGCCCAAAAGAACTTCGCCGCTTGCCTGTTCAGCCACCAGGCGGTTTTTATGGTCCAGCAGTCTCGTAACAACGGAGCACCCCGTTTGGTCCCGGAGATCGGAATAGCACACCTCTGAACTCCCGTCACGACATCTCCCTTG
>JBFZEN010000446.1:0-3222 GCA_041306805.1 bacterium | reverse complement strand
ATCTCGACGGCGCAGTTCAAAAAGGGTTCCTGCCCGCGGACGCCCCAGGGTTCCGATTCATAAATGGAGGAGCACTTCAATATATCCGCATTCCCGGTTTCGGCCAGCAGTTGAACCGCCTTTTCCAGATAACCTTCCCTGTCGCCGAGATTGGAACCCAGTCCCAGGAACACGTTGAAATGGCAGCCCTTTTGAACAGGAGAAAAAAACACCATTTTGTCAATATATCAAATATCTCAAAAATAGTCAATTAAATAAAACGTCTCCGTGCAGGCCGCTCCCGGCAGAAAAAGCTTGCAAAAAACCTTTGATTTTTTTAGGTTTCGGGTATCAGATGGGAAACGCGTTATGACTGAATATGAAAATGTCCGGGTCGGCCCCGCCGGCTGGAATTACCGTGACTGGTACGGATCGGTTTACCCCGATAAAACCGATAAAAATTTCAAGGAACTGGACTATCTGGTTCAGTATTTCGATACGGCTGAAATCAATTCCACTTTTTACCATCCCGCAAACGTCTACATGGCCAAGGCATGGGCGAAAAAAGCCGAAGCCAATTCCCGGTTCAAGTTTACGGCCAAGCTGTGGCAGCGTTTCACGCACGAACGGCAGGCTTTCGGTGCGGAGGAAGTCAAGCAGGTGACAATCGGGATGGATCCTCTCGCATCGGCGGACAGGCTTGGGGCCGTGCTCGTGCAGTTTCCCTGGAGCTTCAAGAACGACGATACGGGAAGGGCCTGGATTGCCTCGGTTCTGGACACCTTCAAGCAATATCCCCTGGTGGTGGAGGTGCGGCATTCAAGCTGGGACGTGCCCGCTTTCTACGAAAGTCTGGACAGGCGGGGCGTGGGTTTCGCGGCCATAGACCAGCCCGTGATAGGCAATTCGCTTTCATTGAAGCCGGTGCGCACGGGCGACATCGGTTACGTGCGCATGCACGGGAGGAATTACGGGGCCTGGTTCGCCGGGGGCGGAGAAAAGGCCGAGCCCTCGGGCAGGTATGATTACCTGTACACGGAAAAGGAAATCAGGGAAATTGCCGGTACGGTCAGGGCCGTGGCCAAGGGGACGAAGGAGACCTACGTGGTGCAGAACAACCATCCCCGCGGACAGGCCGCGGCCAACGCCATGCAGCTCCGCGCCGAGCTCGGAGAAACGATATTGAAGTTCCCCGGATCATTGCTCGAAAGATTCCCGCAGCTCAAGGAGATCGTGAAAAAAACATAAACCGGCATGCGCGAATCACCTGCATTGCGGCCGCATCGACATTTCCGGCAGCCTCCGTCGAAAATCGAACAACTTAATCCTTCAATCAATCTTTTCATCCTGTTTGCATGATACCGCCGCAGATAATCCATGTCAGTGCCTTTTTATCATCCATGCTGAATCAATTCCCCTTTTTGAATAATACAAAAATTTATCGCTTATTGCCTAAATGTCGATACGATTGTTGACAAAATGGCAAAAAATATGTATATTTTCACGATTTAATCGTAAATATCGAATTTCATTTCAGAATATCCCCCGCAAGCGAATCTCATTGAATGACGGTTCAATTAATCAGGGAGAATGGCCATGACAAAACGATCGAGGGATTGCACGAGAATCATTTTTCTTCCGGTTATTTTTATCATCGCCTCTTACCCCATGTCAATCCCGGGAAAGACTCCTTTGGAAAAAATTTGGGATTGTATCCCTACCAATATCGGAATCGATGCAGGTTATTTGAACAGGCATCCCGGGGTGACTGTGGATTTCGGTTTCGGTTTTGAGCAGGGGCGGGAAATCACACTGAACGATGTCCCCCGAGAAATAAGATACATGCGGCCCCATCCCGATGACAGCACATGGCGGAAGAACGACATACTCGAGCACAGCAACAACGACAACTACAACAACTATACGATTTCCCAGAGCAAAGCGGACGTTAAAATAGCCGATAAAATTTATCTGGACGTGCTGGGTTTTTCATATCGCGGCCTGGTGAACGTTCTATGGAGAACCTCCTCCCTCCCCATGATGGACGAAGAAAGAATAGAAGGCAAGAATTTTTTCAGCAAGAATTACATCAAACCCGGCAGTCCGGGCGCCGCATATATTTATTACAGGGTCAGGTATCAATACCACGATTTCTTCAGCAAGAGCAGTTACAGCTTTCCCGTTTACCTGCATTTTCCTGCATTGCAATTCTGCAACCAAGCCGATAAAACGCTTTTTTATCTGAACGGCTTTGTGGGGACCAACATACTGAAACCGGAAAAAATTCAACTGGAGTATGAAAGAGGCTGGGACAGGTGGGGAAACCTGCAGGCCTATGAAAAAAAGGAGGCCGGGCAGATAATAGAAAAGAAATATTTTGCCGGCTGCGACGTTGAATTGCCCATCGCCGGATCCTTCCTGATCAAACTTCAATACCATTATGTTTTAATCAATCATCAGGAAAATTCCTCAACATCGATGAAGATCGGCAATAAAACCAAGGCAACCAACGCATTCGGCTTGAAATTCGTTATTCATTTAACAAAGCCCGAGAAAACAACCATGGAATCCGATTCATCGAAGGGAACGCCATGATAAACCGAAATACAGACCGGGCATCATGGACGCTTCTTCATGCTCTGATCCTGTCTTTATATATTTGCAGACCGGTTGCGGCCCAAACACGATCCCGGCAAAGAATGCCGGCCAGACCGGACGATAGTTACTTTTCAGGAATGTGTTACGGCCCCTACCGCGACAATGAAAATCCCGACTGCGGCATATTCCCGACCAAAGCCGAGATGAAGGAAGACCTGATTTTTCTGAAAACGCTGTCGCCGATGATACGGACCTATGGGGTCGTGGGCGGCTTGAACGGCATACCGGCCCTGTGTGAAGAGCAGGGCATTGACTGCTACCCCGGCGCCTGGATTTCGAGGAATAAGAATGACAATGAAAACCAGATACAGAACCTCATCCTCGTCTCCAAAGCGAATTTGAGCCGGGTGAAGGGCCTGATCGTCGGCAATGAGGCCATTTTCAGGAATGATATTGCGGAAGAGGCGCTGATCGAGCAAATCAGCAGGGTGAGAACGGAGACGGGCCTCAAAACGGGTACGGCGGATTTGTTATGCGCGTGGCTCGATCATCCCGATCTGGCCGGTCGGGTCGATTTCCTGTTTGTTCATATTCATCCGTATTGGGACGGAGTGGCGGCGGACACGGCGGCTCAATACGTTATTG
>JBFZEN010000445.1:0-2748 GCA_041306805.1 bacterium | reverse complement strand
ATCTCGCTTACCCTGATTTTCTCCTTCCGGATGTATTTTTTGACCCGGTTCACGGCGTCATCGAACTGGACATAGGAACCCTGAACGGGCAGCACCAATGCCGCGGCCGAGGCCGTTTCACGGATTCGGATATCCATGCCCGGGTACGGCTGGCCCGGCCGCAGGACCTGCATCTGGAGTTCCGTTTTCGACCAGAAGGGTTCGCCCTTGTCCCGGGTGCGGTACACCTCCACAGCGGGCGGGTGGGCGGGCGTCAGGCCCATGCCCTGGATTTTCCGGATGAAACCGTCCCACACGGGTTCGGTGTCGAACACGTCGTTGACGGCCGCGCTGGCCACATGCATGGAGGAAATCCGGAAGCATTCGAGCGGAGGCTGGACGGATACGCCCGCCTTGACGGCGAAACCGACTTCCCATATGAACTGATTATGGGGCACTTTTTCGGGGTCGGACCAGAGCCGGAAGAACGGATCGCCCGACGGTTTGATGCGCTGCTTTTTCAAAAGCTCCTTCAACTCAGCCATCGCCGATTCGAGCATGGGCGCGGGCGGCCCGATTTTCGGGAGGACAACCGCGGTCATGGCATCCGTGCGCTTGATCGAGATTGTTAGATCAGGCAACCCGGTATCGGCTTTTTGAACCGCATCCCGCATCGGCCCGGCGCCCGGCGGCGATGAGAAGGCGATTTCATCATTCTCAAAAGCGGACGGTTCGGCGCCGGACATGGGTATCATCACGGCGGCCATGCCGATTCCCGCAAGGAGCGACGCCGCCGCAATCCATTTGCGGTTTTTCCACGATTCCTTTTCAAGCCATTTCAGGCGGGAAACGAGGCGGAAGGGTTCCTCGAACACGCCCAGCAGGCCCAGGCCCGGTTCCACGGTTTCGGTGAGCAGCGAGCGGGCGGAATCGAGAAGCGTCTGCCTGTAGGCTTTCGTTTTCTCGCGCAGCACCTGGGCCACGCTCAGGTCGCAGCAGATTTCGCGCACGTGCTTCATCTGCCGGCGCGTCCAAATAAGAAAAGGATTGAACCAGTAGACCACGTGCAGGACCAGGTACAGGCCGTGCACCCACAGGTCGCCCCTCTTCAGGTGGCTGAGTTCGTGGAGCAGAACGTGTTCAGCCTCCCTGCGCGAAAGCCTGTTCAGGTATCCCGCGGGAATCAGGAGGACGGGGCGGAACATGCCGTATACCGCGGGGGTGACGGCGTCTTTGGCGAAAACGATGGCGGGGATTTGCCTGAGCCCCAGCCGCCCGGCCGTTCCGACCAGGAGTTCATGAAACCATTTCGGGATTTCCCGCTCCTTCTGCAATTGATGCCAGCGCCTGAGCCTCGCCATTTTCAGAAGCAACAGGGCTGAAAAAACCAGCATCCCGCCGATCCACACGATCATGGCCCAGGCCTCGGCGGAGACTCCCCGGCGCGATGACGGGACGGCGCCGCTTTGCGCCGCGGCGGACGATCGTTCGGGCGAAGGCAGGGAAACGCCGGCCGGCTGCGCGGTTCCCGGTTCCATTGCCGTCCCGGAAACGTCATCGAGCGGAGCGGTAGCGTCCGTCCGGACTTTCAGCAGGGATCTTTCCACGCGGGGTTTGGCCCATGAAACCAGGCTGACGGGCGAACTCCATGAAGGCGGAATGACCAGCTTGAGCAGAATGAGCAGCCATATGGCGTAGCGGACCTGCGGCCATATCCATTTGCTGATCATCCAGTCCACCAAGGTAACGATGAGCACCAGAAGGCTGGCCTGCCACAGCATGGGGGCCATCCATTGCCACCAGAGGGCGGCGGCTTCATTGATCTGCGCGTTCATGGCTTTTTCCTTTCCCGTCCGCATGCTTCAGCATGCGGATCAATTCGGTTCTTTCCTTTTTGGAAATCTTGTTTTCTTCGATGAGAAAGTGCATCAGCGGCGCGGCCGCGCCGTCCAACACGCGGTCGAACATGGTGCGCAGGGCGTTCTGCTGCGCATGGTTCCTGTCCACCAGCGGCGCATAGGTGCTGGTATTGCCCAGTTTGATTTCGCTGACGGCCTTTTTGACCACGAGCCGGCTGAGCATGGTCTTCACCGTGGTGTAGGCCCAGTCGACCTTTCCCTCCATCTGGCCGATGATTTCGCGGGCCGTGGCGGGGTGTTTTTTCCAAATGGCGTTCATGATCTGCCATTCGGCATCGGATAGTTTCATACGCGTTTCTCCTTCTTCTACATGCGTAGAAGAATATACTACATCTGTAGAAGAATGTCAAGGGGAATTTTTACACTTGTAGAAGATAGTCAAAAAAACCTCCCCGGGAGCTTAAAGCTCCCGGGGAGGTCAGATTCGAGTTCTGTTTTGTTCAGGCAGAAAAAACCTCTTCGATGGCTTCAAGCTCCCTGGGAGGTTCAAGGTTTGAGAAGATGCCTAGCAGAAACGAAATATTTGTTCAAGGCAGTTATTTCCATATATTCAACAGAACCGGGCATTCACAAGTTTTATTCCACTCTCCTGAAAATTACCAGTATTGTCTTCAGTTGGTTTCTAAAAACGCGATACGCTTTAAAATATCCATTAACGCTTTTTGCCTCATGCCAAATCATTATCATTTTTTAATGCGTCCGGACGGACCGGATGATGGTCTTTCAAAATGCATGGGGTATTCTTTTAATTGCTTTTCCTTAAACCATCAGCTTTGCTGATGGTCCCAGCTTCGCTTATAGGGGTTGGGTAGTGGTCTTTGAAAAATTGCTTGATAAAATTGAATACCTC
>JBFZEN010000444.1:0-4090 GCA_041306805.1 bacterium | reverse complement strand
CCGAAACGACGATGCCCTTGATCATGGCCGAGCTGAATCCGTCGTGTTCCATCTGGTTCAATCCCGAAATGGTGCACCCCTTGGGCGTGGTGACCCTGTCTATTTCGTACTCGGGATGGTGCTTCGCCCTCAACAGCAGCGTCGCGGCGCCCCGCGCCGTCTGCGCGGCCACGGCCAGGGCTTCCTCCGCGTGAAAACCCACTTCAATGCCGCCCTGGGAGGCCGCGCGTATGGCCCGCAGAAAAAAAGCGATTCCGCAGGCCCCAAGGGCCGTGGCGGCCATCATTTCGTCTTCCGACACGACAACCGTCTTTCCCACCGAGTCGAAAATGGACCGGACGGTTTCAATGGCTTCGGGATCGCCGCTTTCGGACGCCAGGCAGGTCATGGATTCACGCACCGCGATGGCGGTGTTGGGCATGGCGCGGACGACCGCGATCTTTCCTTGGGTCTGGCGCAGGATGTAACTGGAATTCACGCCGGTGACGACGGAAACGAGGATATGCCTGCCGGGCGACAGCTCTGAAACGATCTCGGCCAGCACGATGTCCAATTGCTGCGGTTCCACGGCGATGATGACCACGCCGCACTGTCTGACGGCCTCGCGGTTGTCGGGAACGATCGTGAAACCCTTCTTTTTCATTTCATCGAGCAGGTGCATTCTCCGCCGGGTGAGAACGATATCCCCCGCCTGATAGCGGCCGGACTCCACCAGGCCGCCCGCGATGGCGACACCGATATGCCCCGCGCCGATGATGGCGATGCGCGCTGATTTCAAAATATTTTCCTTTCAGGAAAATGCGTCATTGTTTTTTACCGTAAGCCAATATAAATGCATTTTTGGACAAATTCTAATATTTTTTTATTCCGGAAAACGGGGTTTCGCCATGCGCACGCGATGATCATGAATGACGGTGGAACGCGGTCAAACAGGGCATATTAAAAATTTGTCATATAAATGATTTTGGAATTTGAGTTGCACAACACTCTGAAAACACCTTTTCCCGGTGCTTTCACTTCAAAATGAAATAGTCCGGGGTGAAAATGCCTGAAAAGGCGTTCGATGAAGGAAATGCGATCACAATCATTGGGAGATGCGCAATGAAAACAGGGTTCAGGTTCAAGGCGGTTGCCGCGCTGGCGGTTCTGCTGTCGGCGTCGTTGACTGCCCAGGTTCAGGACAAGGTGCAATTGCACGGTTTCGGCGGCTGGGCGGGCGGCACCACCGACAACGACAACCAGTATGCCTCGATCGCCGGCAAAGAAACGCCGCTGGCCAATTACTACCTCGCCCTGAACGTTTCGGCCCAGCTGGAACGGAATGTTTCAATATTCGCCCAGCCGTGCTGGCAGTCGAATCTCAACGGAAAGGAAGTGACCCTCGACTACGCCTTTGGGCAATGGATGATGGTTCCGCAATTCGGTCTGCGGGCGGGAAAGATCAAGAATCCCATCGGCATTTACTCCGAGATTTTGAACGTCGGCACATTGCGTCCGTTTTACCTGGTTCCCCAGGCGAGGTACCTTGATTACGGCGCTTTACCGGCCTATACGGGCATCGGATTCGTGGGCACCCTTGACGCCGATCCGGTCGAGATCTCCTATCATTTGTTCAAAGGCAACTATGAATATCAAATGATACTCATCGAAGCTCCCGTCGGTTTCGATCCCATCACCTTCATGCCGCAATTCTCGAACCTTCATATATACTCCGAAGGGCGGAATCTGACGGGCGGCGAGGTGACGATTCGCACGCCGGTTTCCGGTTTCATGATCAGCGGCGCCTACACGACATCCGACCTGTATTACGGCGTCGAAAACGGGCCCAAGGTAAGAACGGGAGACAAGCGCACCACGAACTGGTCCGGCGAAGCGGAATACACCGGCGAACGGTTTCTGTTCCGCGCGGAATACTGGAAAATGGACGATCAAAACGTAAAAATCAAATCCGCGTACGCGGAGGCCGCATACAAATTCACTTCCTGCTGGCAATTGGCGCTGCAATACGACTGGGGACGGTATACCATGCCCGCGGTGAAAGACGTGCTGAACGAACACGATGCCGTCGGTGCGGGCATCAATTACTGGGTGAATTCCGATTTCGTGTTCAAACTCAGCCACTACTGGGCGGACGGGAATATCATCGCCCGGCCGGTCAATCCGTCCGAAAGGGCGCTTCTCGGCACGCTCCAGGAAAAAACGAAGGTGTTCATTTTCGGAACCCAGTTTTCATTTTAGAGCAGATGACGGCAAATAAAAATGACGGGAAAAAAATAATGCGCATTCGGCATCCAATGGTATCCGCTGTTCTCGTTTTTCTGCTGGCCGGCACGGCCGTCGCCCAGAATCTGAAAATGGTCGTGCACGCGTCGAATCCGGTTTCAAGCCTGAGCCGGTCGGACGTTTCGGACATGTTTATTAAGAAAAAGCCCAAATGGGAGAGCGGCGCCGACGTCCAGCCCGTCGATCAGAAGGCGGCGTCGGCCGTGCGCGCTGAATTCACAAAGACCGTTCTGCGTAAAAGCATGGGCGCCGTGCAGTCGTACTGGACGAGCCAGATTTTTTCGGGCCGCAGCGTGCCCCCGCAGGAGGCCGCCGGAGACGCCGCGGTGCTGGAGTGGGTTCAGAGCAACCCCGGAGGCATCGGATACGTTTCAGCCGGCGCGGCGATCGCCGGGCATGACGTCAAGGTGGTCGCGATAACGAAGTAGGTCCGCCCGCCGGCAGGCCGACTATTTGATTTCCTCGAAAAGGCCTTCGGTGAAATGCATGATCCTGACGGTTCCGTCCGGCCCGGGAAGGCCGGGCGGACTTTCCATATCCGGATCGGACGGAGGTTCGGCCAGATTGTCGAATGTGAGGAGCCGCTTCTCCGCATCATACTCCAGGTCCATCGTTTCCATTCGTCCATAAACGAAGAGCAACCGGTTCTGAATGCCTCCCTCGAACCGGAAAATGGGCTTGCCGATCAGCATCTCCCCGCCCCGGGGCTCGAAGACTTCGGCCACCCGGGTCTCCGTGCCGTTGCCCCACGTCGTCCATCCAAGCGCCAGATAACATTTTTGATTGAGGACGACAAGCGGATGGATTTCCGAATAGACCGCCCCGATCCAGCCGTTCCGCGCCGTGAACGCCGTCGAACCCGGATCGGCGGATTTGTCTTCAAGAAGTTGGACATTCAGCTTGCCCGCCCCGTCAACCCACTGGACGATTCCGGCCAGATCTATCCATGTTCCCCCCAACGTCGTGTTCCAGGTAATGACCCTCAAAGCGCCGTCCGTGGAACGGGCGCAGGAGACGGGCAGGCCGGGAAACGAATCGGCGAAGCTCTCCCTGCGCCTGAGGACGGCCGCAAACTCCTTTTCAAATTCCTTTTCGAATTTTTCCCTGTCCTCCCACCCCGCGGAATCGTCCCTTTTTTCAAGAATGGCTTTCAGTCTTTCATCGGATGCGGCCGTGCCGGGGTTTTTTCCGGGCCGGCAAAGCATCAGTGACGCTGCGGCCGCGGCCATGATCAGGATATAAATCCGTCCCGTTTTCATTTGATTCTGATCCGATCTGATCAATGCGCCGTATTGTTTTGATGACTGCCGGCCTTCATGCCGCTTCCCTTTCCTCAATGACCGGCCTTGTTTGCTTTCCGGACGGGATTTCCCATACACGCGGACCAGGCATCACCGGCGCGTTCATTTGCGGCCACGGCTCTGGTCTGACACCACGGAATACGGTGCAAACGGCCGATTATTGGAAGAATTTATCAAGGAAAACAAATATTGTCAACGTCATTTTCGGAAGCAATTGCAGTCGGGCGGGCATCCATATTATAAAAGAAAGGGTTGTCATTCATCAACCGCGTGAACGTCAACCCTCATTTTCGTCGGGGCGGTAGGATTCGAACCTACGGCCCCCTGCTCCCAAAGCATATTCTGGCGATAGCCTATAGCATATTTATCAATAAGTTATGATTTTTAGAAGTCAACAAATACATCAACATTTTTTTCAATTTTCTGGTTCGTCTTGTTCAATTTTTTCTTCTTTTATGACAGCTTTTTTCTCCTTTTTATCTTGTATATAACAGAAACTCTCTTGA
>JBFZEN010000443.1:0-4089 GCA_041306805.1 bacterium | reverse complement strand
TGCCGATGGCGTCGGTAAGCGACAGCTCCACCTGGTCGTACATGCGCAGCGGCCCCAGAATGCGCACATTTTGAATGGCTCGCATCTTGGGCCCCACGATGGTGACCGTCTGGCTTGACGCGAATTCACCCGGCTGATAGAGGTCTCGGTACACATCCAGCGCGGCGCCGGGTCCAAAGATGCGGCGCAGGGTTCCTTCGCTGATATGCATGTGCCGGTTTGAAACACCGAGGGGAATGGCGGGTGCGGCCGGCCGGGAAGCGGGGCGGTTTTCATTGCCAAGGGATTTCAGCACCTCGTCGGCGATGAAATCGACCAGGCGGTTGTCCTCCGGTCCGGCCGCGTTTAGGGCCGCGCAGGCGCCGCATTCCTGGCAGTATGACGCAAGTCCCTTGAGGTTCATGGCGTGACCGCCGTCATCGAAGACCGGGACAAAAAAAGAGCCATGGACAAGATCATGGCCCACTCCCCTTTCAGGCTATGGCCAATGTCAATTGGCTTCGAGCAGTGAAACGGCCACCTTTTCATCGGTGACCAGAACATTGAAATAACGGCCGAGCAACGCCGCACGGATCACGGGCAGTTTGTCGTGCCCGCCCGCAATGGCGATGGCGACCTTCTTTTTCTTCAACTCTTCGAGTTCGATTCCAATGGTCCTCGCATCCAGGTCGGAGGAACAGAGGCCGCCGGCGTCGGTGATGACGTGGCTGCAGATGTCGCCCACGGCGTTCTTCGCGAGCAGCGCGTCCACCTCGTCCTTGTGAAAGTACTCGGCCTTGCACATGAGGCAATCGCGGGTCAGCCTCCCGACCGAAAACACCGCAATTTCAGAGCGCCTGCCCAGGTCGAGCACCTTGGTGATGTGCTTGTCGGACATCATGGCCTGCTTCACCCGCACATCGTCGACGATGTTGGGAAGGGGAAGCAGGTACGGAATGGCCTTGTAGTTCTCGGCCATTTTCTGGGCAATTTCCGAGGCGTGGGTGTCGAATTCGGCGCGGGCGATTCCGCCAATGAGCTGAACCACGGTCATGTTCTTCACGCGCCGGGGCTGAAGGTGCTGAACCAGTTCCTGCATGGTGGAGCCCCAGGCGACGCCCAGAACGGTGCCCTCATGCACGAAATCGTCGATCACGTGCGCCGCGGCGATGCCAAGCCGCTCCTTCAGTTCCGAATCGTCGGTGACGCCGTCCATGGGAATGATGACCGCTTTTTTCAGGTTGAATTTTTCCTGCAGCGATTTTTCCATGTCGGCGCCGGCGCCCTCAATGTCCACGATCTCGATGTGGACGATTCCCTTGTCACGCGCTTCCTGAAGCAGGCGTGAAACGCCGGGACGTGAAATCCCGAGTTTATCGGCAATTTGCTGCTGGTTCAGGTTGTACACGTAGTACAATCTGGCCACCTGAATGAGCCTTGAAATGACGGGATTGACAGCCATAAATTATGTGCTTAAAATTTGTTCATTTATGTTTGACATCTGTTCAAAATATAAAAAAACCTTATCAAGAATGCAAGTAAAAAATGACAAATTTCAAAAAAGGACGAGTCCTGGAATCCATAACTATTATTGTTAATATGTGTTTATGCATATAAAAAAGCCGCCCCTGATGACCGGGACGGCTTTTCGCGTCGTTTCTGCGAAAATCCGATGCCTATTGAACTCCCTCCAGGTTCTGAATACGGGTCTCATGGTCGCCGAGCTGGTTTTCGACTCGCGCGATTTCCGACCCGGAAGACGGATGATCGGTCTGTTTCGATTCGAGCGCTCCTACAGTCTCGCGCAGCCTGTCGATTTCACTATTGATGCGGTTCAAGGCTGCCGGATTGTCTCCCTGCTGGCTTGCAAGCAATTCGATCTTCTTATCGAGAGTTTCCAGGCTTTTCTCGAGTTTGGCCAGGCGCTGTTCGATTTCCTGGCATTTGGACTGGGAAGGCAATTTGGCGATTTCCTGACGGGTGGCGAAACCGGCCAATTCGTCTTTGGTAGCCAATTTGGCGAGGGCTGATTTGGCCGCCAACTGACGCAGGTCGTCTTTCGTGGCCCATTCCGGCTTTGGCGCCTTGGGTTTGGCCGCCGGCTTGGCCGGTTTTTTCGCCTTGGGACGAGCAACCGGTTTTTTCTTGACGGTTTTGGCCATCGAACTGTCCCTCCATGTAAAATGGTGGTGGTGTATGAAGCCGCCGAATTGAAGGTTCTGTATCCTTAAAAATACAACATTTTAGTAAAAAGTCAACAAGGATTTTTCAAAATTCCATCCTTGATTTTCAACAGGTAATCGTATGCCGCGTCGTGTTCGTTCGGGATGACGCCGTCCAGTATGGCTTCTTCGAGGCTTTTTTTGATTTTTCCCACAATCGGGCCGGGGGCGAGGCCGCACAGGGTCATGATTTCGTCGCCGCGCACGGGCGATTGGAATGCCCGCATTTTATCCTTTTCCTCGACCTGCTTCATGCGTTCCGAGACGAAGCGGAAATTGGCCATATGCTGTTTGACCCGGTTGGGATTCCCCGATGTGATGTCGGCGCGGCACAGCGTCATGAGGTCGTCGATGCGGCCGCCCGCATTGAAAAGAAGCCTGCGTATCGCCGAATCGGTGACATCCTCCGAAATGAGCTGGATGGGGCGCATGTGCAGCCTGATCAGCTCGCCCCCGTATTTCTGGTAATCGCCGGGCAGCTTGAGGCGGGCGCATATTTTCTTCAGCATGCGCTCGCCCGCCTGTTCGTGGTTGTGGAACGTCCACCCGACATTCTCGACGAAGCGCTTGACGCGCGGTTTCCCGATGTCGTGGACGAGCCCTGCGAAACGCAGAAGGGGGTTTTGGGTTTCCCCGGCCAGGTTGTCGAGCACTTTCAGCGTGTGCTCGAACACGTCCTTGTGGTGGCAGTCGTCGCGCTGTTCAACGCCGATCATGGCGGCCATTTCGGGGAAAACGACTTCGAGGATGCGGGTTTCCTTCAACACGCGGAAACCCACGGACGGTTTTTGTTGAGAGAGGATCTTGAGCAGTTCGTCTGAAATGCGTTCCTGTGAGACGATTTCGAGCCTGAGGCGCCTTTTTTCCATGGCGGCCAGAGCCGACGGGTGGATGGAAAAGGAAAGCTGGCCCGCGAAGCGCGCGGCGCGCATCATGCGGAGGGGGTCCTCGTCGAACGTTTTTTCGGGATCGAGAGGCGTGCGCAGCACCTTTTTTTTCAGGTCCTCCCGCCCCCCGTGCGGATCGATGATTTCGCCGAAGCGGGCGTCTGAAATCTCCAAGGCCATGGCGTTGACGGTGAAATCGCGGCGCGAGAGGTCGGTGGCGAGGTCGGTCTTTTCGACGTCAGGCTTGCGCGAGTCGCCCCGGTACGATTCGGACCTGGCCGAGACGAATTCGAACTTGAAACCGTCGAGGAGGAAGGAGGCGGTGCCGAATTTTTCGTACACCACGAAACCGTGCCCCCCGAGCGCGTTTCCGGCCGTTTTGGAGAATTCGGGTCCGGCGCCGACCACGACGAAGTCCACCTCCATGGAAGGAATGCCCAGCAGGCGGTCGCGAACGTACCCGCCCACGGCATAGACGGGGATGCCCGATTGCTCCGCCAGACCGCCGATTTTCCGGACGAGGGTTTCGAGGGGCGAGGGGGGAGGATGCTTGGTCAACGCTTCAATCCGATCTGGTTTGGTTGACTGATGACATTGATTTTCTTGAATTAAAATAGCAAATGGATAGGTGGATGTCAATAAGAAAATAAACCTCAGATGCGCCGGTGAAACAGGAAAAGAGAACGAGGATCCCGCCAGGACGCATGCGCGTCAACTTAACGTGAATTGGCCTTCAAATTGCCCGTTCATGCTGATCCTGCTTCGCATGACAATGGCTTGCCGAAGCAGGAACGGCTGATGAGCCTCAATCCGTGCACTGTGAAGCAGTGCCCGTGTTCCATGCCTTTTTATTGACCCGGCTTTAACACGTCCTTCAGCTGGATCTCGGGGTGATGGTAGCGCTGGTATTTCGGCGTTTTTTTGCCGTACTGCAGGGCCAGCTGGGGGCACCACTGAAGGCAGGCGAAGCATTGCTCGCATCGGTGGTTCCATGATGGTTT
>JBFZEN010000442.1:0-7504 GCA_041306805.1 bacterium | reverse complement strand
CGCCGTCCTGTCCACGCATTACCTGGTCATGAAAACCGAGGGCAATTTCAATAATTTGATCGGCCTGCCCCTTTCGCTTTTCAGCTGGAGCCATTCGGGTGAACTCGCCGTCGTGGAAATGGGAATGAATCACCCCGGCGAGATCAGACAGCTGTGCGAGGTGGCGCAGCCCACCCACGGCGTGATCACCAACATCGGCAAGGGACATCTGGAATTCATGGAGAACGAGGCCGGCGTGGCCCGGGCCAAGGCCGAGCTTCTCGAATCGCTGGCCGAAAGGGGACTGGCGTTTCTGAACGGAGACGACCCGCACCTGCTCCCTTACAGGCAGATCGCGGGAAAAACCATCACGTTCGGGTTCGACAGGAGCTGCGACCTGGTGGGCAGAGATCCCGGTTACGACCGTTTCGGCTTCCCGAAGATGACGGTCGAAGGGCAGTTCATCAGGCTGTCCGTTTCGGGAAAGCACAACCTGTCGAACGCGCTGGCGGCCATCGCGGTGGGAAGGGCGTTCGGCATTCCATGGGCGGAATTGCAGGAAGTGCTGTGGCGCTACAAGGGAATGGACGACAGAATGGGCGTGTTGAGGCTGGCCGGCCTGGTGGTGCTGAACGACACCTACAACGCGAACCCCTCTTCGATGGAACAGGCGCTTCTTACCCTCCGCGACATGACCGGCCTGCGCCGGCGGCTGGCCGTGCTGGGCGACATGCTCGAACTGGGGAAAAACAGCGCGCAGGAACACGGCCTGGCAGGTGAATTCGCCGCGTCCTGCGGCCTGCAGGCGCTGTTCGGCACCGGCCAGGGGATGAAACAGGCGGTCGAGGCCGCCCGCCGGAGCGGCATCCCGCGCGCCGAATGGTTCGAGTCCAAAGCGAAACTGATCAAAGCCCTGCAGCCGGAGCTGACGGACGGCGACGGCATTCTTGTCAAAGGCAGCCGGGGCATGAAAATGGAAGAAGTGGTCCGGGCCATCCAGGACCATATCGGGAAAAAAACCGGAGAGTGACCCATGCTGCACTGGCTGCTGTATCCCCTGCGTGACTCGTTTATCGGATTCAACCTGCTGGGGTACATCACGTTCCGCTCGGCCGCGGCCGCCATCACGGCGCTGCTTTTCACGTTCATCATCGGGCCGCGCGTCATCGGATATCTGAAGAAAAAGAACATCGGCGAGAAGATACGCCAGGACGGACCCCAGAGCCATCATCGCAAGGCCGGTACGCCGACGTTCGGGGGCGTGATCATCCTGCTGGCCGTGCTGGTGGCCATGCTGCTGTTCGGCCGGCTCGACAACCTCTACAATCTGCTCATGATCGGAACCACGGTTTGGTTCGGCGCCGTGGGCTTTCTGGACGACTGGCTCAAGGTCATCAAAAAGGTGCCCAAGGGCCTGATCGGCCGCTACAAACTCGCAGGCCAGGTGGCCTGGGGAATCGCGGTAAGCCTGGCCGTGCTGATGTCTCCCGAGTACAGCGGCGTGCAAACGTACAGCAACGTGCCCTTTTTCAAGAACCTCATGATCAATTTCGGATGGGTCTATATTCCCATGGTGGTCTTCGTCATCACCGCCACGTCGAACGCGGTGAACCTCACCGACGGCCTCGACGGCCTGGCCATCGGGCTGGTCGGCATTGCGGCGCTGGCATGGGCCGGCATCAGCTACGTCACGGGGCGTGTCGATTTCAGCCATTACCTCAACATTTTTTACCTGAAGGGGGCCGGCGAGATCACCGTGTACTGCTCGGCGCTGATCGGCGCGTCGCTGGGTTTTCTCTGGTACAACAGCCATCCCGCTTCCGTGTTCATGGGTGACACGGGGGCTCTGGCCCTGGGGGGGGCGCTGGGCACCATGTCGGTTCTGCTTAAGAAGGAACTCTGGCTCATTCTGGTCTGCGGCGTTTTTCTGGCCGAGACCCTGTCGGTCATTTTGCAGGTGGCGGCGTTCCAGTGGACCGGAAAACGCATTTTCAAGATGGCCCCGCTCCACCACCATTTCGAACTGCTGGGCTGGCCTGAAGAGAAGGTGGTGGTGCGTTTCTGGATCGTGGGTATCATGCTGGCCTTGCTGACCTTCGGCATGTTCAAGGTGCGGTGATGGAAAAGACGGAATTCAGAAAAGGCGTTCAAGGCAGGAAGATCACCGTGTTCGGAGCGGGGTCCAGCGGCCTCGCCGCCGCGAAACTACTGAAAAGAAACGGGGCATCGGTGCTGGTGAGCGAACAGAAACCGGAATCGGAGACGGGACACGCCGCGGCCGTTCTTGGTTCGGAAGGAATCAAGGCCGAATTCGGCGGGCATTCGACCACGGCGCTCGATGCGGACTGGATCGTGGTGAGCCCGGGCATTCCGCTTTCGGCTCCGCCGCTCGAGAAGGCGAAACAGAAGGGCATTCCGGTTTTCGGTGAACTCGAGGCGGCTTCGTGGTTTTGCTCCGCGCCCATCGTGGCGGTGACCGGTTCGAACGGCAAGTCGACCACCACGGCCCTGATAGGCGAAATTTTCAAGGCTTCAGGAATAAGGACCTCCGTGGCCGGCAACATCGGCAGGCCGTTTTCAGAAGACGCCGAATCGCTCGGTTCCGGGGACGTCGCCGTTCTCGAGGTCAGCAGCTTCCAGCTCGAAACCATACGGTCGTTCCACCCGAAAACGGCGCTGTACCTGAACCTGACCCAGGATCACCTGAACCGGCACGGATCGCTCGACCACTATGCCAGACTCAAGGCACGCATATTTGAAAACCAGACTCAGGACGATTGGCTGGTCATCAACGGCCAGGACGGGCTGGTGACGGCATTGTCCGAAAAGGCCAAAGCCAAAAAACTGCCGTTCGGCGTCGACGCGACGGGCCGCGATTGCGGCTTCATCAGGAACGGGGAACTCGTGGTCCGCCTGAACGGGCCGGACGAACCGCTGCTCGAAACGGGCGAGCTGGGCATACTCGGGGAGCACAACGCCGCGAACGCGCTCGCCGCATCGCTGGCCTGTCTCTCCATGGGCGTCGACAGGGGCGTTCTGGCCGGCGTGCTCCGCTCTTTCAGAGGCCTGCCGCACCGGCTCGAATTCGTCCGCGAACTGGACGGCGTACGCTATGTGAACGATTCCAAGGCGACCAATGTCGATTCGGTCTGGTACGCGCTGAACAGTTTCGACCGCCCCAACGTGCTCATCGCCGGCGGCCGCGATAAAGATTCCGATTTCACCTTCCTGCGCGAACGCATCCATGAGAAGGTGCGCGCCATCGTTCTCATCGGCGAAGCGGCGGACAAGATGGAGAAGGCATTCCGGGGAATCAAACCCATGGTGCGGGCCGGGGCTTTCGATGAAGCCGTCCGGACGGCGCGAAAGCGGGCCGAACCGGGGGATGTGGTGCTTTTGTCGCCCGCGTGCGCGAGTTTCGACATGTTCCGCAATTTCGAGGACCGCGGCGATCAGTTCCGCGTTCTGGTGGAGGCCCTGACATGAACCGCTCCGACGCCGCACATCCCGACCGCGTGATGCTTTTCGCCATCCTGGCGCTTCTGCTGCTCGGCATGGCCGTGATTTTCAGCGACAGCGCCTACTGGAGCGCGGACCGGCATGCCAATTTCGCATTTTACCTGAAGCGCCAATTCATCCGCGTCCTGATCAGCCTGTTCGCGTTCCTGGTCCTATCGAAAATCAACTACCGAAGGTACCGCGATTGGACCCCTTATTTCGTGGTGGGCATTTTCGCCATGCTGGTCGCGGTGTATTTTTGCCCCGGAGCCAACGGCGTCAGCCGGACCATTCCGCTCTGGGGGCAGCGATTCCAACCGGCCGAGGCCATGAAGCTGATGACGGTGTTTTTCATGGCCGCGGTGCTTGCCAAGGGGCCTCCGCAGGACGACGGCCCCTTTTGGGGCAGCACCCTCTTTTACTACTATGTTTACCTGGTCATCAGCGTTCTGCTTGTGTTTTTCGAACCCGACATGGGAACGGCCATGGTGGTCTTCTGCATCGGCATGTCGATGTTCTTTCTGGGCGGCGTGCGTTTTTCAAGACTCGCCAAAATGACCGCCTTCATGCTGCCGATGGTCGCCGCGGGCATGGCGGTCAAACCGTATCAGTGGGACCGCTTCAAGGCGTTCATTTCGGGGTTCCGCAATCCGGAATCGCTGCCGTACCAGGTCGAACATTCGCTGATCGCCCTGTCGCGGGGCGGCCTGACCGGCGTGGGATTCGGCGAAGGGCATGAGAAAAACCTGTATCTTCCGCAACCGTTCTCCGATTTCATTTTGGCGACTCTCGGAGAGGAACTGGGTTTCATCGGCATTGCCGTGCTGCTCGTCCTGCTGTTCGTCGTGCTGTGGAGGGGATACCGGACCGCATTCCGCGCAAGGGACCAGTACGGTTATCTGCTCGCCGGCGGGATCACATCGATGGTGATGATCAACGCGCTGATCAATGCCGGCGTCGTGATGAATCTGCTGCCCGTGAGCGGACTGCCCTTTCCCTTCATCAGCTACGGCGGTTCGTCGCTTTTCACCGTCATGGCAGGAATGGGCGTGCTGATGAACATTTCGAAAAACACGGCGGCCCCGTTCAGGGAGCTGCCGTTTGAAGAACAGAGGATGTAGCCGTGGACAGCCTGCGCGTCATTATCACCGGGGGCGGAACCGGAGGGCATCTGTATCCGGCCCTGGCCATTCTGGAAGAGCTTAAAAAACGCGCTTCCTGCGACGTGCTGTTTGTCGGAACCCGGCGCGGACTGGAGGCGGCCGCCGTTCCGAAAATGGGGATTCCTTTCAAGGCGGTGTGGATTTCAGGATTGAGGAGGGGGCGGTTCTGGACCAACGTTCTCTTCCCCCTGAAAATGGCGGTGTCTTTCGTCCAGTCGCTGCGCATCGTCGGGCGGTTTCATCCGGACGTGGCTGTCGGAACGGGGGGCTACGCCTCGTGGCCCGTTCTGGAGGCGGCGCGGGTGATGGGGAAAAAAACCGTGATACAGGAACAAAACGAAAAACCCGGCCTGGTCACACGGGTGCTTTCGGCGCACATGAATTCGGTTCATCTCAGCTATGAAAGTTCAAAACGGTTCTTCCGGAAACCGTCGAACCTGCATGTCAGCGGCAATCCGACGCGGCGCGCCATCGAGGGCGTCAAGCGGGAAGATGGATGCAGAACCTTCCAACTCGATCCGGACAAAAAAACCCTATTTGTATTCGGGGGCAGCCAGGGGGCAAAACGTCTGAACACTGCGGTTCTCGAAGATCTGGAGCCGCTGCTTCTGGAACCGCAGGTTCAGATTCTATGGGCCACGGGCCCGAACTGGATAGACGGGGTGCGAAAGAGCACCGGGGCGCATGCCGGCCGCGTTCGCGCGCTGCCCTTCATCGACGACATGGGTTCGGCGTATGCGGCGGCCGATCTGGTGTTGTGCCGTTCCGGGGCCGGCACGGCGGCTGAGATAGCACGCCTCGGCAAGTGCGCGGTGTTTGTCCCGTTTCCCGGCGCGGCGGGAGGGCATCAGGAAGCCAACGCCAAGGTGATGGCCGATGCGGGCGCCGCGATCATGATACGGGAATCTGAATTGAAAAAAGGGACATTGAAAGACGCGGTTCTCCCGCTGCTGGCCGATTCAGGAAAAATGCGGGACATGGCCATGAAGGCGGGGCGATTCGCGCGGCCCGAAGCGGCGGGAACCATTGCCGCGGACGTACTCCGAACGGCGGGAAAGGGCCAGGCATGAAGCGCAGGAAACTTTTGGGAAGAACCCGGCACGTTCATTTCGTCGGGATAGGCGGCATCGGAATGAGCGGCATCGCCGAAGTGCTGCTGAACCTGGGATTCGGCGTGAGCGGATCGGACCGGCAGGGATCGCCCATCACCGAGAGGCTGGCCGGGCTCGGAGCCGTGATCAGGGAAGGGCACAGTCCCGAAAACGTCCGCGGCGCCGATGTGGTCGTGATTTCATCGGCGGTCAAGCAGGACAATACCGAAGTATCGGCAGCCGAGGTATCGGGTATTCCCGTGATCCGGCGCGCCGAAATGCTCGGGGAGCTGATGCGGATGAAGCGCGGCGTGGCCGTGGCCGGGACGCACGGCAAAACGACGACCACCTCGATGACGGGATTGGTGCTCCAGGCGGCTGGCCTGGACCCCACCCTGATCGTGGGGGGGCAGCTGAAAAGCCTGAAAACCAACGCCAAACTCGGCGCCGGCGACATCCTGGTCGTGGAAGCGGACGAATTCGACAGGTCTTTTCTGGAGCTGACGCCGACCGTGGCCGTGATCACCAACATCGATTCCGAACATCTGGATTGCTACAGGGATCTGGACGAAATCAAGAGCACGTTCGTTTCTTTCGCCAACAAGGTCCCGTTTTACGGCGCCATCGTGGTCTGTCTCGACGAACCGGCCCTGCAGGATATCCTGCCGAAGCTGAAGCGCCGGGTGCTGACGTACGGCCTCAACCCCCAGGCCGATTTCAGGGCCATGGGGCCTTCATACCGCGCCATGCGCAGCGATTACACGGCGGTGTGGAAGGAAAAGACGCTGGGTAAAATCAGGCTGCAGCTTCCGGGGATTCACAACGTCAAGAACAGCCTGGCCGCGCTGGCCGTCGGCGTCGAACTCGACGTGCCCTTCTCCAAAATCAAGAAGGCCCTCGAGGAGTTCACGGGCGTCCACAGGCGTTTTGAAGTGAAGGCCGAGGTCGGGGGTATTCTCATCGTGGACGATTACGCGCACCATCCGACCGAGATCGAGGCCACGCTGCGGGCCGCGCGGACGGGATTCGACCGGCGCGTGGTGGCGGTGTTCCAGCCGCACCTGTACTCGCGCACCAGGGATTTTTACCAGGAATTCGGACAGGCGTTTTTCGACGCGGACCTTCTTGTGGTCTGCGACGTGTACCCCGCCAGGGAAGAACCCATTCCCGGCATCACCGGGGAGCTGGTGGCGAAATCGGCAAAAAAGTTCGGCCATCGCCAGGTCATCTACATTCCCGACAAGAACGCCGTGGCCGGACGGTTGAGCGGCCTGGTGAAGGAGGGGGATCTCGTTGTCACCATGGGGGCGGGAGACATCTGGAAATCGGGCGAGGAGCTCGCCGGCTTGCTGCAGGCCGGGCATTCCAAAAGCAGGGCATGATGAAGAAAACGGAACGTGCATGATCACGGCCGATGAAAAGGCGAGACAATATCAACTGATCAGGCAGGCGCTGAAGGGCGACATGCTCGTCGACGAGCCGCTCTCGCAGCACACCTCCTTCAAGATAGGCGGACCGGCGGACGTCTACTATTACCCTCCGGATGAAGAAAACCTCGCCGAGTCTCTGGCGCTTTGCCGCGGCGAGGACATTCCCCTTTTCATCATCGGGAACGGAACCGATATTCTTGTCAGCGACGGCGGGGTGACAGGCCTGGTCGTGGATTTGTCGAAGGGATTCATGGGCCTTTCCTGCCGGGGCGGAAAGGCGACGGCGGGAGCCGGCGTGGAATTGAAGTATTTTCTTCTCTATCTGACCGATCGAGGGCTTTCG
>JBFZEN010000441.1:0-5381 GCA_041306805.1 bacterium | reverse complement strand
ACCCTCGCCTGGCCTCGGTGATGTTCGGGGCGCTCAGCGCGCGCTGCACGATGTACTGGTCGGTGCACCAGTACCAGAGCCCTATGATGGGGGCGCAGAACAGCATGCCGATCCACGGGTAATTGTCGTTGAAATACCAGGCCATGCGCCCGGCTTCCTTGACCGGGGCCCAGGTGCCCTCCACGCCTGCGGGAACCAGCGGTTTCCAGAGGTTGAACATCTCGGAGCCGACCACGCCGCGGAGGGCGGACCAGCCGCCGATGGCCTTCAGGCCGAAAAAGGTGACCAGAACCGAGCCGATGATGAGAACGATCGTCTGCAGCGCTTCGGTGTAGGCGACGGCTTTCATGCCGCCGAGTATGGTGTACAAGCCCGTGATGACGACGACCAGAATGGAGCCGATCCAGAAGCTGTCCATGCCCAAAAAGTTCATTTCGGGAAGCAGGACGGAGAACACGACGCCTCCGGCGAAAATGCCGACGGCCATCTTGGTCAGCACATACGCCACCAGGGAGATCAGCGAAAGCGTCGTCCGGGCGGCGGGGGAGAACCGGCGTTCCAGGAATTCGGGCATGGTGAACACTTTTGAACGCATGTAGAACGGAACCATCACCCAGCCCAGGATGAGAAGGCACCAGGCATGCAGCTCGTAATGGGCCATGGCCACACCGTCGGTCGCACCCGAACCCGCGAGGCCGACCAGGTGCTCAGACCCGATGTTCGAGGCGAAAATGGAGGCGCCCACGATGAACCAGCCCAGGTGGCGGCCGGCCAGGAAGTAATCGGTGGAGGTTTTTTGCTGTTTCAGAATCACCCACCAGGCCAAACCCAGAATAATCGCGAAGTACCCGGTGATGATGATCCAATCCAACGGTTGCAGTAATGACATAAAAAACCCTTTCAATTAATGGTTGTCATTAACGGGCTGATGTCTTCAAGATGTTATCGTTAACGGATTTTTGAAAAACAAATAATATAAGATTAATTTAACGATTATTTCCGTATAGTCAAGAAATATTTTACCAACGGACTTTCAATCTTGTTCATGTCCAAATCGAACGGAATCCTGCGATTGCGGTATCATTTTATTTTATTCCGAAATTCAAGGCTGAAATCATACAGGTATATTTTTTTTTGATGCGGTCAGTCTTTTCATTCATAAATATGGCCGGAGAAAGGCTTTTTTTACTTGACTTGCTGAAACTGCTTTTGTACATTGCGGTAGCGCTAACGCATCCAAATTCCCGGGGTAATCATACCAATTCGCATATGGCCACGATTTATGAGATAGCCAAGCTGGCTGACGTCTCCATCGGGACGGTTGACCGCGTCATCCATAACCGGGGGCGCGTCTCCGTGGAGACAACGGACAAAGTCAACCGCATTATCAAAGAGCTCAACTACAAACCGTCCGTTTATGCGAGGGGACTGGCTCTTTCAAAAACATTCTGTTTCGGCGTGCTCATGCCTTCGCCTGAGCAGGATGGCGGTTACTGGCAGCTTCCCGAGATCGGAATTCAAAAAGCGTCGAACGAATTGAAAGTCTACGGAATTCAGGTGAAGCATTTTTTTTACGACAAATATTCGCGTGATTCGTTTAAAAAGACGTGTCAATCGGTTCTGGACCAGAATCTGAAAGTGGACGGCCTGCTCATCGCACCCGCATTGTCGAAAGACGTGGAACAATTTCTCGGACGCATTCCCCCTTCGCTGCCGTACGTGTTTTTTGATTCCTATGTTCCGAACGCCCGGTGCCTGTCGCACATCGGTCAGAACTCCTTTCAGAGCGGAGTGCTTTCGGCCAAGCTCATGTCGATTCTTGTCAGACGCAGCGGGCCCGTGGCCGTGATGCACGTGCTTCCCGAGGATTACCACATCGAAGACAGGGTCAATGGATTCTGCTCCTGTTTCGGGCGGCGCCCGGACAATCCGCTGGTCGTATACGATGCCGACCGCGAATTGGACGAAAGAATCTTCCATTCCGTGACTGAAGCCATCCTTCGGGATCATCCCGACACGGCGGGCATTTTCGTGCCGCACGCCAGCGTGGGGCAGGTGGCCGAATACCTGCGGGAACATCCGCCGGCGTTCAAGCCGCATTTGATCGGTTACGACCTGACGCCCGAAAATCGGACGCATCTCCGGAACGGGATTCTGGATTTCGTGATCAGCCAGCGCTCTGAAATGCAGGGTTATTACGGCATTCAAACGCTGTACCGGCATCTGGTGCTGAGGGAATCGGTCGCGAAAGAAACCGTTCTTCCGCTGGACATCGTGACCAAAGAAAACATGGAATGCTATCTAAACGCGAACGCTTGACCGCGTCCGGCGGAAGACGAAGACCACCGGTTGTTTTCACGCGGTCGTCTCCGTTTGTTTCTTTCACATCCGTTGAAATCATTATTTAAGGAGAAATGCAATATGGCAAATCCGTTGAGGGACCTCCGCTATCAGAAACAGTCGATCGATGCGAAACGCATGCTCGACAATCTGATGAAAGACATCGACATCCGGGCGTCGGTGGGCATCTGGTATTTCACCCCCGGCGGCGGACGGTTCCACGACCGGTACGTGGAAAACGCGGACATCCCGCGCCGCATCGAGATGGCGGCCGAGATGGCCAAGCTGGGCGTCAAGGGCATCGAGGCGCATTATCCCGACGAAGTGAACGAAGACAACCTGCATCTGTACAAAAAGCTCGAAAAGGAAACGGGCATCCGTCTGGTCGGCATTCCGTTTTCGCATTTTTTCGACAAGGCCTTCGAGTTCGGAAGCCTGTCGAACCCCGATCCGAAAGTCCGCGAGAAGGCCAAACGCATCGCCGTCAACGGCCTGAAGCTGGTCAAGGCCGCGGGCGCCGACGCGGCGATTTCCTGGCCCGGCATCGACGGATACCGGTACATCCACGGCAAACCCTACCTGCAGATGTGGGATTGGTTTGAAGGCGGCATGGCCGAAGCCCTGGATGAGGTTCCCGGAGTGCGCATCGCCATCGAACCCAAAGGGTATGAACCCGCTCCGAACAACATATACCGCACCACAGCCGAAGGCATTCTGGCGGCCCAGCGCGTCGAGAAGAAATTAAAAAATCCTGAAAACGTCCGCCTGCTGTCGGAGGGGCACTGCCTGGTCGGGCTGAATCCCGAAGTCGGCCATGTGAAGATGAGTTTCGAGATGCTTCCCGCGGCCTATTCTCTCGTGATGATGGAAGGGCGGCTCGCGCACACGCACTGGAACAGCCAGCCGGACGGCAATTACGACCAGGACAACAATATCGGCGTGGTGAATCCCGGCGAAACCGAAGCATTGCTGTATTCCCTGTGGGCATACGGATACAAGGAATATTTCGGGATCGACATCAATCCCGAAAACATGCCCGTGCAGAAGGCGGTTGAGATCAACATCAAAGCGCTCGCAAAATTGAAAGAACGCGTTGCCAGGCTGCCGCACGAGCGGATTCTGGACTGCCACCTGAATCCTGCGGCACACCGCGGCGAACTTGAAGAAATTCTTATCAGAAACTGGTGAGGAAGCCATGCCACAGAACCTTTTTGCAGGACTGGACGTTTCAACCCAGGGCACCAAACTGGTCGTGATAGACACGGATCAGCAAAAAATTCTTTTCGTGGGCTCGGTGAATTACGACAAAGACCTCCCGCAATACAAGACCAAAGACGGGGTCGCGCAGAACCAGCCCGAAGGCGTATCGGAATCGGATCCCCTCATGTGGATCGAGGCGGTGCACACGGTGTTCCGCAAGGCCAAATCGGACGGAATTCCGTTTGACCGGGTCCGGTGTGTTTCGGTCTCGGGACAGCAACACGGCCTCGTTACTCTGGACGCACAAGGCAGCCTCACGCGGACGAGGAGCAAGCTGTGGAACGATTGCTCGACGCAGGAAGAATGCGAACTCCTCACCGCCGCCGTGGGTGGCCCGGAAGCCATGATCGCGGAGGTGGGAAACAGCCAACGGACCGGGTACACGGCGGCCAAGATCTTTCACATGAAGCGGCACGAACCCGGGGCGTTCCAAAAGACGGCCACGTTCTTTCTCGTGCACAATTACATCAACTGGTTTCTCACCGGCGGCAAGACCGGCGGCGTGCGCGTCATGGAGCCCGGCGACACGTCCGGTATCGCGCTCTGGAATCCCAAGACCGGCCAATGGTCCGATAAGACCGTCCGGGCCATCGATCCTTCCCTTTCCGGCAAGTTTCCCCCGGTTCAACCCTCAGACAAGAGCATCGGGACGGTTTCGGGGGAACTGGTCCAATTGTACGGCTTCCCGGCCGACTGCAAGGTCGACGCGGGCAGCGGCGACAACATGTACGGTGCGGTCGGAACGGGGAACGTCGTTCCCGGAATCGTTACAGTCAGCCTGGGCACGAGCGGCACGGCCTACACCTTCCTTCTGGAACCATTTGTGGATCCCACCGGCGAAATTTCGGCGTTCAGGGACAGCACCGGGCATCACTTTCCGCTTCTCTGCGTGTCCAACCTCGCCAACGGCTACAACGATGTTCTCAGGATACACGGCCTGACCCATGACCAATTTGAGGACGTCGTCCGCCGGACCCGTCCCGGCAACGGCGGCAGGCTGCTGATACCCTGGTACATCGGGGAACGCACACCCGATTTGCCTTCGGCTGCACCGGTTTATTTCGGATTCGGTCTGGACGATTTTACTGTCGACATCCTGTGCCGGGCCATTCTCGAGGGCCATGTTTTGAATCTGTTCAACGGATTCTACAGGATGCCGATTACACCCAAAGAAATCCGGTTGACGGGAGGGCTTTCCAGGTCCGAGGCCTGGTGCCAGGCCATTGCCGATGTGTTTGAATGCGAAACCGTTCCGGTTGAAGGGGAGGGGGCCGCCGTGGGAGCCGCGCTGCACGCGGCCTGGGTATGGGCCAAGGAAAGCGGCCGGCCTGCGGCGCTTGAAGAGATTGTGCGTCCTTTCGTTGTGCTGGATGAAAAGCGGAGGAAAAAGCCGGCGCCCGCACACGTCGAGGCGTATCAAATTCAAAAACGGCTGTTTCATTCGCTTTCAGAGAGGATTCGGACCGGTCAGGCTGAGGATCCATTCGCCCTCCGCCAGAAACTGGCGACCTGAGCGGATTTTCAGCCGTAAACAAATGTAAATGCAGTGTTCACGGGATGTTTTTTATCTCTTGAGGCGAATTTTGCGGGTTAAAAAACATTTGACTTTTTCTTCTATAATTTCTATATTTATCGGCTGATTATTTATTGGCTGCCAGGATTTCTGGGGAGTCGTCCAACGGCAGGACATGCGGCTCTGGACCGTAGTATCGGGGTTCGAATCCCTGCTCCCCAGCCAATTCCGCGCCCGTAGCTCAATTGGATAGAGCATCTGACTTCGG
>JBFZEN010000440.1:0-10354 GCA_041306805.1 bacterium | reverse complement strand
GAAGGATCCGTGCCACCACGGATAAAAGGAGAGCCCGATGATGTCGAAATCGACATTCTGGGCGAGCAGACGGTCGTAAAACCACCGGCTTCCCCTGTTGTCCCCGCCGCGGTCCAGATGGATCATGATGGGAACCGAACCGGCGGTATCCAGGCCTTCATTCACTCCCTGGATGCCCGCCTTGACCAGATCGCCGAGATTTTTCCATTGCTGGGGCGTGTCGAAGGAACCGCCGACGCGGCCGTCGTTCCACAGCATGCCGGGCGTGATTTCATTTCCGATCTGCACCATGTCCGGGGGAGTCCCCTGGTCCGACAGAGCCCGCACCGCCTTTTTCGTATAGAGGTACAGGCTGTCTTTCAGGGCGGTAAAGGCAAGGTTCTTCCAGGCGGACGGTTTGGTCTGCTTGCCCGGATCGGCCCAGTCGTCCGAATAGTGGAAATTGAGCAGGAATTTCATTTCCCGACCCTGTATCCGCTTGGCCATCGCCAAAATGCGGGGAAGGTCGTTGTACGGTTCTCTGGGCGTGTGCCACAGTTTCAGCCTGATCCAGTTGAATCCGTACTTCTTGAATATGTCCAATGGATCCCCGGCAACGCCATCCTGGTCGCGGTAAACGCCCCCCAGGTCTTCGATCTGCGGGATGAATGAGACGTCGGCCCCGTTCATCCATTCGAGATCACGGGATGTGCCCATGCGGCTCGCCACCCCGCCGTTTTCGGAAAAAGCGCCGGAAACAGGGCACAGGCAGACCATGCAGGCCAGTAACAATGAAACACGGTGTGAATGCGGAATTCCCATGGGACCCACCTTTTAACATGGAGGTGAATCAAATAGTTCCCTTCGGCAGAAGGGGCATGAACCCTGCCGGTTCATGCCCCTCTTCCTATTCTCGGTTGCTTTTCCGCCGGCGGGCAAAGGCCGGCATCTTTCCCTCTTCAGCCTAGCGGATCATCGTGATTTTTTGGACATGCATAAATGACTGAGCCTTCATCTTCACGAAATACACTCCTGAAGGCATGGCCAGTCCCTGCGAGTTTAAACCGTCCCAGGCGATGGAATGGGTTCCGGCTTCCTGATTTTCGTCGACCAGAGTCCTGAGCAGCTGGCCGCTGACGTTGTACACGCCGATGGCCACGCGGGACGGATTTGCGACCTGGTATTGAATGGTCGTCGACGGATTGAACGGATTCGGGTAATTGGGGCGCAGGTCGAATGAAACGGCAGAGACCGCGCCGCCCTTGTCCTCGACCCCCGTCGGAGTGAACAAATTCGGAGGATCTTCGACCGTCAGGTCGCTGTCCTTCCAGGGAACGACAGGAAATGAAAATGCCGCGGGCCAGGTGACCGTGCCGTCCGACTTGACCTCCGTCGGATGGATGTACTGGTAATAACTCCTTCCCTTCTGAAAGCCGCCCCCGTTCTGTATCGTTCCGCTCGCGGACGAGTATTCGATCCGGTAGGCGGCGTCGTACACCGTGGGCGTGATCAGCGTCTTGGAGCCCGTGTAAACCAGGTCGCCGTCCTTGTCTTCCAGCAGCAGAGCCGTGTTTTCATATATGCCGTCCCCCTGCGTCAGCGGCAGAAGGCAGCCGTAGAAGCGGACCCGGACCGTGTCCACGCCCGGGCGGAAGAGCGGATTCGACGGATTCGTGGCCGCAACGGTGGCCGGCCTCATGTCGACGCCGAAAGTGACGGTGATGGGGGTCTCGATGACGCCCTGGGCCGGAAGGCCGTTGAAATACTGGAAGGCGAATCCGTAATCGCCCGGAACGGCCTGTTCCTTCTGGTCGGTGTATGCATAGTTCCTGTTTCCCGTCCCCGTGACCGAGGGTTCTTCCCAGTAATTCAGGGGAACGGTCAGGTCGAGCCCCGGCAGATAATTGGGGCTGGCCGGATCGACGCGCGACGCGTCCCAGACCAGGACGGTCTTGTATTCCAGGACGGCGCCCGGCGCCTTGGTGAACGATTCCTGGCCCATCCACAGCTGGAGCAGCGGCACATAGTTCATCTGAATGGCGTCGGCCATGTCGCTGGCCCATGCCTTGGCGCCGTCGATGACGACCTTGTCACCCAGGCTGCGGTTGAACAGTTTCAGTTTTTCCAGCCCGTCGGTTTTCACCTGCCACGTCAGTTTCGCCGTGACGATGTTGCCGCCCGTCGGTTTGGTGTTGTTGAAATAGGCCCAGTGTATCGTGGTATCCTTCGCCGCCGAATACTTGAAGGTGCGGTCGGATGTGCTTTCCCAGATCGCGGTTGCGCCCTTGTAGTAGACGAACTTGAATTTCTGCGTTTCGCCTCCGGCCACGGCGCTCTTGGCGATATACCCCGTTCCGGAGAAGAAGGAACCCGTGTTGACGCTGCCGGTTTCCTGATTCAGCGTGATCAGCGTGTTCCATGTGTCCGTGGGATCCAGCGGTTTGCCGCCCTGGACCACGACGGTCCCGCCCGCCTTGGGGTCGAAATCGCCCGTTTCCATGTATGCGGCCATGTTCACCCTCAAATAGACCGCGAAGGTGTCCTGTTTCGCCGCATAGGGCGTCCAGTACTGGCTTTTCTTGTCGGCGGTTCCGTTATAGAACTGGATGGCCAGAGTCGTGTCCCTGCTGCCCGCGATGAAAATGCGGTTGTCGCCGCTGTTGATGCCGGCATTGCCCGGGGTAAGCGGGCCTTCCCAGCCGCCCCAGAAAAAGGTGCCCGTGGTGGCCGTGAATCCGGTCCAGAATTTGAATTTCATGGTGTCGCCGGTGTTCATTTGAAAGGTCGTTTCCCAGTAGTCGCCGCCCTTGTTGGCAAGAACAAGTCCCGTTTTATCGTCCCATGCGATGGCCGGCGTGGTCGCCTTCTTGGATTCCCCGCGGATATGGACGACGTGTTTCGTGCTCAGCGTATCCTGGTTGGTGGCCGTGTTCAGCTTCATGGTGACGTTGATGGTTTGGCCGGGAAGCGTCGAACAGAAGACGACGGCCAGCGAAACGACGATCACCGTGAGAATACGACGGGTGGTCATATGTTCCATGATCCATTCCTCCTCAATGACTTTGGTTTAGACAACGCGTTTGAAAACTTGGACGAGCACCGAATCGTTCGCCGACCACCTCCTCTCAGACGGTAACCCCGAAATGCGCGCATGTTTGTATTCTATGGAACCTTGGTTCACAATGGAGAACAACTCAACCCTCTTGCTTCATCGAAGATCGTGAAAAAACCGGCTGTTCCGCGTTCACGATCCCCGGGCGCGGCTGTTCCTTGTCAGAATGCGATTTGCATCGAAAAATGGTTCACGGCCCCCAGATAATGAAATTCCTGATAGGCATAACCGAGCGTCAAATCCATTTCCGCGAAACGGGGTATCTTGAAGCCCGCACCCAGCGTCAGTCCTTTTTCACGGTCCGCAAGGAACAGTTCGTTGTATCCCCCTCGGAGCACCAGCAATTCGTTGAACGCGGCGAATTCGGTTCCCGCATTCAGATAGGGCGAATCGTCGTTGGGATTCACGCCGTCGCATGCGACGGTGATGCGCGAACCGGATGTGATTTTCCTGTCCCATGACAATCCGATTCTCATGACAATCGGCAGATCGAACCGGTCCGTTTTCAGCTGGGAGACGATGTTGTCGTTGTTGCCTTCCTGGGTCGGCGCGACGTCCACATAGGTGTTCAGATCCTCACCGCCCATCTGCATCCGGGTGCCTATATTGCAGATGCTGACTCCGAAGCGGACGTCCCTGAAGGGCGTCAGAAACAGGGTGCCCACGTCGAATGCGACTCCGGCGGCGTTGGTGTTGTAAATGCGTTCATTGATGAATTTGACCGCGGCGCCGATCGAGAAACGGTTCGTGAGGCTTCTCGCGTACGCGATTCCCACAGCCGTGCTCGCGGCCGAGAACGTCTCCCCCATTCCCATGGGCGCTTCGGGCGTCGTGATGTCCATTTCCTGCGATGCAAGCGAAACCACCTCGACTCCAAACACGCCGAGGCGCCGGACGGGCAGCAGGAAGCCCAGATAATTGAAATCGAGGCCGGGCAGCCAAGGAGAGTGGTGGACGAACAGGGTCGGTCTGTCGCTGCGTGAGATGTTTCCGGGATTCCAGAACAGGGCGGAACCGTCGTCCGCGATGGACGTGAATGCGCTGCCCATGGCGACGCCTTTGACGCCTACGGGGATCCGGAGAAACGCCGCCGAGGACGTTCCCACTTTCTTGACGATTTGGCCGTAAACCGCGGCTGTTTCGCCGAAGCCCGTGAGGAGCAGGCATAAGAGAACGGCGGTTCGATAGCGTTTTGGTTTCACCATGTGCTTGTCCTTGGCTAATTGGGCGGTCATTTGATGATGGCGAACGTGCCGGTTTTCTGCCCCACGTTCGGAGCATCCACATGATAGATGTAGATGCCGTAGGAGATGTCGAAATTCTCCTTGCTCAGCACGTCCCAGATCTCCGTTCCGTTTTCGAGCGCGGATTCGTGTTCCAGCCTGTCGATCAACACGCCGTTCACGTTGTATATCCGTATGGTGCATTTCTGCGGCAGGTTGATGAAGTGGATTTCACGGGGCCCCCGGCCGCTCGCATACGTGTTCTTCGGCTCCCAGGAAACGGTGGCGATGTAGGGATTCGGCACGACCCGGATGTCGTCCATCTCCTTCCGTGCCAGTTCCCTCGAAACGTCCGATCCCTTCATTTGGAAACGGTACCGGTCGTATGAAAGGAAAGGCTTCTTCATAAAAACATCGAGCGTGTCGCCCGGTTTCGGATTTTCGCCGTTCGGTTTGACGTTCATGTAGATCTGCCAGGTGTACACCAGATTTCCCTTGGCGTTTTTTTCGAGCAGCATGACAATGTCGGTGTTGTCGGCGTCGTTTGAATCGACGGACCAGTTTCCGTCGCTGCCGTCCAGTTCCGCAAAGGCGAACGGGACGGGCTGGCGATCGACCAGATTGATGACTCTGAAATTGACGGATTTGAAGGGCAGCTTGTAAAAGCCGATCGTGGTGTCCTTTGAAGCGCCGGTTCCCGCTTCTCCGACGATGACGCGGTAGTCGTTGGGGCGTCTCTCCCCGAACACGCCGATGAAGGCGACCGGAGAAATGACGAATGGAAAAACCTCGCCCCTGCGCCAGCCCGACCTGATTTGGTCGAGCGCCACGTTCTTCTCGTTCTGCAGGGAAAGCTGGATCCCGTCGAAAATCGGCGCTTCATCGCCGGTGCCGAGCAGGATGCTTTTGTCGATGCGCAGGACGCGGTCGGTGACGTCGAGAACCGAGAAATTTTTCGTTGTCAGCGTGTCCGAATCCTCTCCGGCGATCAGGGTGTCTTCAAACGACACCTCATAGACGTGCCCGTTCCGGATGACGGCCGGATCGACGATGCGGATTGAAATTTCACCGGTGGCGCTGCCCGCGGCGTGTTCGAAGGTCTCCACCTCAGGCGGCAGGTAACCGGCCGCCTGCGCCTCGGGCCGGACGACGGCGACGTTGGTGCCCGTTTTGATGTTGCCCTGCAGGTCGACGTCGACGCTGATCGGCGTCTCCGACGGGGCGATGCCGGCCGCTGCAAAACCGAAATCGTAGGCCGTGACGGCGTAGAAATACCTCTGCCCGTTGACCACGTTCGGGTCGGTGTACGAGTGGACGATTCCCGTTTCGTCCCCCAGATAAAAGTGGATGCCGTTGATGCCGACGGGATCGAACCCCTTGATGCCGTCCTTCAGATCAAATTGGGCGATCGGCTTGTACAGCTTCGCGACGCCGAAACCGTCGGTGATCAGCTTGGCGTCCAGAAAAGCGGGATCGGTGGCGCGGTAGATCCGGTACCCTTCAAAATCGGCCGACTGGCCTCCGATGTCGGCGATATACTGGTCCACCGATCTTTCTGCGATGTCGTCCCAGTAGAGGGTCACCTGGCCGTTGCCGGGGACAGCCTTCAGGGTCACCTGAATCGGGGCCCTGGCGAACTGGTAATCGGCCTCGTAGGCTTTGCGCGTGTCGGCCAGCCTGTTCGTGACGTTCCTGATGTCCTCCATTTTCGTCTGGCCTCCGGCCGCGATGGCGACCGCGATCGCCATGCGCTGCCTTTGGCCCGGATCCATGGGGAAAAAGCCGGACGCGACGAAGGTGTCGTATTCTCCGGTGGGGCGGGGCAGCTCGAAATGCCCCGGCGTCATGAAAAAATCCCAGAAATACTTGTCAGGCGTCGTGTTGTATGAAATGTCGCCGACCGGTATCTGAACCGCGGATGTGAGTCCGATCATATCCGTTTCCGCCAGGTCGGTTTTGTCGAGGTTCGGTTCGCCGGGGAACTCCGTGCCCGAACCGCTGGACGGCGATCCGTCGCCTTCCCCCGGGTCCCCCGTGGCCTTGACTCCGTCCAGACCCACGTCATCGTTGAAGCCGTTCCAGTCACGGTCGTTGTCGAACCCGTCGTCCCGCGATTCGTCCACCATCGGCGCGAGAGCGGCGTACGACTGGGGCGTGTTTGTTCCCGGCACGATGAAACCGCGCTTCAGAACATCGCCGATGCCGAAAGACAAGTACCGGATGAAACGCACCGGCCCCATATTTTGGTTGATCTCGTCGTACCGCCAGCGGTGCAGGGAATAATTCTCGTCGATGAGGCCGTCCAGATCTTCGTCGAATGAATTGGCCGTGGTGTCTTCCTGAAGCACCGAGCCCTCCTTCGGCAGAAGTATCCCCCGGCCCAACGTGACGACGGTGCCGCCGTTCTCGGGATAAGCTGCGACGGTCCGGTCGAAGGTCTCGAGGTCGATCAGCACGATCTTGTCGCCCGGTTTCAGGTTTCTCGGCTTGAAATCGTCGTCCGTGAAATGCGGCAGAACCGTTTCAGGATCGCCCTGGATTCCGCTCAGCAGTCCGGGATAGGAGTCCGAGTCGCCGTCGTTGTCGATTCCGTCCACCGAATTGCCAGGGGTTTCAAGGTACTTGATGCCGGCCACCCCCACGGCTTCTCCGCCGAAAGGTGTGGTCCCCACGCGGTCGCTGTCGGTGAGATACGCAATGTCCGATTGAAGATCGATGTAAGGCTGGTCGTCGGTTCCGTCGCCCCCCACGTAATCGGCCAAAAAGATGAGAAGCGATGTTTTGGGGATGCGCTGAGTTCCGTCGTTCTTGATGTCGTGGATGAAGAACAGCGCGTCGTTGATCAGCACCTGGCTCCACGCGAAGGTGCGGACGTCCATCAACAGGCCCAGGCCTTTCCGCGAAAGATCGGTTGAATCGGGCCGGTAATCGAAACGGCTGTACAGGTCGTCCGAGCACCGGTAGAACAATTCCTGGTCCGCGTTGAAGATATTTTTTCCGAAAAAACCGTTCCACGAGCCGACCCAGCCGGGATCCACCGGGTCGTCCCACTTGTCGCGCCATCCGCGCTGCGAGGCGGGAGGCCATGATTCCGGATCGTCGCTTTTCGCGATCCGTTTGGGGTCCAGATCCGGGTTCAAGAATCCCGGCACGGGTTCCATGGTCCACGACTTGCCGTCGGGGCTGGTCCGCCAGGCGAACACGTCCACGATTTGAAGCGGGTTCCCCTGCTTGTCCGGCACCTCGCCTCCGATCCATATTCCGACGATGGAAATGTAGATGCGCCCCGTGTTTTTCGGCCACTCGTAGTTCACCGATTCCGCCACTTCCCTGGGCGCTCCGCTGTATCCGGAATTGAAAATGGACGCGCGGATGTTGTTGCCGTCCACATTGGAATATGTCCTGTACTTCAAATCTCCCCGCTGCGTCGAGGGGATGTGCGCCGGAGCGGCCGTCTGCCCCCAGGCGGCGCACAGTCCCGATACGGCGCCGGCCAGCATGGCGTTTCTCAGGAGGCTTGAAAAACAGGAATGGATTCGTTTTCGAACACCGTATCGCATACGTCCGTCCTCGTTTTCAGTGAAGGCTATAGGGTGACCTTGGCGCCGATCTGGACGCGGCGCGGCTCCGAATAATAGTCGGGGCGTATAAACCAGGTGGGGTCGGCTTCCAGCGCCTGTTTCTGGTACACGGTATAATCCGGTTTGCCCGAATCGGTCCAGATGGAGAGGGGATTTCCCGCGTCCAGCAGATTGTATATCCGCAGATTGAGTTCGACCGTGGAATGGAGAAAACTGAACCGTCTGAAGGCGTTGAAATCGACCGTCCACCGGTTGGGTTTTCTGCGGCCGTTCGTGGCCAGCCCGGAGAGGACGTTCTGGCCGGTCAGCGTTCCCGCCACAATTTCCGGCGTGTACGGCTGCCCCGAATTGAGACGGGTGATCATGCTGCAGCCCCAGCCGGCCCGGCCCAGGGAAACACTGGCGTTCAAAGCGTGCCGCTGGTCCCAATCGAGCGGGGACAGTTGTTTTTTGGGCTCCGCGCCCGAGTTCAGCGCGTAATACTCGTCTTCCGGACTCGAATTGGTCCCCTGGACGACTTGATAGGTATAATCGAGGTCGAATCCGACAAGCCGGGTCTGCCTGCGTGTCAGCGTGAACGTAATGCCTTTGACGTTCGCGAAATCACGGTTGATCTTCCTGGAATAGGTGACGCCCGCTGAATAGGTGGGAATGGAGGCGCTGGTGGATATCCAGTCGCGGATGTCCCTGTAATAACCGGTCACGTCTATGCCCAGGTTGTCGGTCAGCTGCTGTTTCAGGCCGAGCTCGTACATGGTGGTGGTCTGGGGATCCAGATCCGGATTCCCGAAGGGTCCGGCTATTCCCTGGCCTTCTGTCAATTTGATCTCGTCTCCGTCGAACAGCTGGCTGTATTCGGGTATCTGCTGGAAAATGCCGTAGGAAAAATGAATCACCCCCCTGTCGGTGATGGGATAGGCGATCCCGAACCTCGGGCTGATCTGGGTTTTCGCCCCGGCTTTCCGGTACCAGAACGACTTTCTCTCTTCCAGGGAATAGGTGTTCTGTTCCGCCTGTTCGTCGATGCCGATGACGCCGTCCCCGTTCGCGTCCCTGTAGAGGTGGCTGAGCCCGAGCGGATTGTATATGTTGGGATCCTGGGGATCGGCCGGCATGCGGCCGTTGGAAAGGAAATAATCGAACCGGAGGCCGATGTTGATGACGACGTTGTCGTACTCGATTTTATCCTGAACGTAGGCGGCGTATTTGTCCGGTTTTCTGACGTACAGGCTGTGGTTCGGAGTCGATATGGACGGGACATAAGGCTGAAACGGCTGAAGCTGCTGTCCGTTCGCGTCGGTGGCGGGTATCAGGGTCAGGGTTTCGAAATCGATCCTGTCCTTCTGAACTTCGATTCCTGTTTTGATCTGGTGCCGCCGCGTGACCTGGCTGGTCAGGTCCAATTTTCCGATGGCGCTTTTTGTTGAACGGTAGGAACGGTACAGGTCGGTACCCGCTTTATAGAACTGATAGGCGCCGGCCGTGAGGGAATCGGGGTGGATGTAGCGCGGATCCATCGAATCATCGTACAGCCTTGATCGGTCTTCGTTCAGCTTGTTCGAAAAAATGATTTCATAAAAGGTGCTTTGACTCAGCACGTGGGTCAAATTGGCGATGACCGTCGCCCCGTAACCGGTGGTCCCCCTCAATCCGCCGGGATTCAGGCGGTAGGCGTGGTTGTACCACCGGCCGTCGTAGGAACTCCCCAGAAAATCGATTTTCAGCGTCAGGGGGTTCATGATTTTCCACTGCAGCGATCCCTGCGCGCTCCATCGATTTCTCGTGTTCATGGCCACGGGGCTGGAGTCGCCCTGGACGCTCACCAGCTCGCCGTCGACCGTCTGCATCCGTCCCTGCGGGCTGTAGGCATCGGGGCCGTAAAGCCATCCTTCGTTCCTGTACCGCTTTCCGGTCATGAAAAACGTCAGCCGGTCTTTCACGATCGGTCCGCTGAAGCTGCCCTGCAGAATGGTTTCCGCCAGGGGATCGACGTCGTCGATGTTCCAGAACAGGCCGGTCCGGTTGCTCAGGTAGTCGCCCGTCCACGCCTCCAGCTTCCCGGAGAAATCGTTCCCTCCCGTCTTGGTGACGATGTTGATCACGCCGCTCATGGCGTTCCCGTATTCGGCGTTGAACGTCCCACTGACGACCTGCAGCTCCTGGATGGATTCGTTCTCCACCACCAGGGCCTGGTTTCGGTTGTAATCGTCCGTGATGCTGATGCCGTTGACCATGTAGGCGATTTCCGAAGAGCGCCCTCCCCGGATATGGATTCCCCCGTCCGTCGCCCGCGTGATTCCGGCCTGCAAATCGAGTATGTCCCCCATATCCTGCACGGGCATCTTCTCGATGCGTTCCGTCTGGATCCGGAACTCCGAGGACGTCAGGTCTTTCCGAACCATGGGTCTTTCGGCCACGATGACCACCTCCTGCCCCGCCAACGCTTCCACCTGCAGGCT
>JBFZEN010000439.1:0-5647 GCA_041306805.1 bacterium | reverse complement strand
AGGCGGCCGGTGCCGACGGCATTCACCTCGACGTGATGGACGGGCATTTCGTACCGAATCTGACCATCGGGCCGGCTGTCGTGCGTTCCATCCGCCCGGTATCGGCGCTTCCATACTGGGCGCACCTGATGATTGAAGAACCCGAAACATATATCGGACCGTTTGCCGAGGCGGGCGCGGACGGCATCTTCGTGCATCCTGAGACGGGCAAAAACATATCCGAATTGCTCCACCGGATACGCGCGCTGGGAAAAGGAACCGGAATCGCCGTCAATCCGGAAACGGGGCCGGAAATCCTTGCGGCCTTTCTGGATCAGATCGACCGGGTGCTTGTCATGACCGTCCATCCGGGTTTCGGCGGTCAGACGCTGATGCCGGATCAGCTTGTCAAGATATCGCGCATCCGCGGAATGCTCCGCAGCGATCAGCTGATCGAGGTGGACGGCGGCATCAACCAGAAAACGGTGCCCGGCGTAATCCGGTCCGGCGCGGACGTCCTCATCGCAGGCAACGCCGTTTTCGCGGCACCCGATCCGGCCGCGGCCTTGAAAGCATTGCGCCACACTGCGGACCACTGCATCCAATGAAACGATAGGCGGACTGTATGTTCCAATTCACACAAGACGATTACGGCAAGATCGAGGAAATTCTCGGAAGCGTGTTCGTGGACGAGGAGCATTCCAAGCGGATGGTTCTCGAAAACGCGGAAGAGAAAAGAAAATTGTCGCTTGAAATCTACGGGGCCATCCCGATCGGCGGGAAAAAAGGGAATCTGATATCCGTTTACACGCAGACCACCCATCTGCAGATGCATTTTTGCACCGGCTATGTCGTCAGCGAGGTTCTGGGAGAAGTGACATTTGTCAGCGAACAGGGGGGCAGACTGTGCGGTCTCATTATCGAGAAAGGGGCCGCCTGTTCGCTGTATGCCAACGTCGATTCAAAACTCCTCTCGGGCGACCTCACCCGGCTGGGTCCGGAAGTCATGCTGTCCGGAATCGCCCTGTCGCTGGCCGAAAACCTGTTTTCCGAGAAAATGTTCAAGTAAATGCCCGATCCGGTAAAAACCACATCATGGTTGAGGGAGTGGACAAAAGGCGAGGGAGTCAGCCTTTTCGGCACAGCGGACATCCGGCCGTTGAAGAAAAATTTTCTTCTGTCCGAATCCGAAATCGCCGGAATGGACTGGGCCGTCTCCATCGGCATCCGCCTTTCCCGTTCCGTTCTCGAAGGAATTCAAGACAAACCCACCTTGCTTTATAAGTGGCATTACCAGCAGGCCAACCAGTTTCTAGACAAAACGGCATTCCTCCTCGCCCGCCTCATCGAGGATGCAGGGCGCAGGGCCATCCCCATTCCCGCTTCACAAATGGTGGACTGGCTGAATCAAAAAGGACATGTTTCGCACCGTTCCGTCGCCGAGGCGGCCGGATTGGGATGGAGGGGACGCAACAACCTGCTTGTGCATTCAGGCATGGGTTCCCAGGTCAGGTTGGTCACGGTTCTGACGGACATGCCCCTTCTGCAGGCCAGCCCCGTCGAAAACGGCTGCGGCGCCTGCATGAAATGCGTTCGTGCCTGCCCGGCCGGGGCCATCGGGAATTCGCCGAAGGAATACGACCTCAAAAAATGCCACGCCCTGCTCGACGTTTTTTCAAAGGAAAGGGGCGTCGGGGTTCACATCTGCGGCCTGTGCGTCAAGGCCTGCGACGGCCGCGGGGAAGAATCCGCCTGACGCCGCATGGAAACTCCGATGATGGCTGCTGAAATCCGCATCGATCGGCGCATCCTGGGAATGGTTCAGACCAATACCTATATCCTGTCCGACCCCTCCACAGGCGATGCGGCAGTCATTGATCCGTCCGAAGAAGGTCTGGCGGATGGACTGGAGAATGAAGGTCTGAAACCCTCGGCCATTCTGCTGACGCACGGGCATTTCGACCATATCGCCGGCGTGAATGATCTGGTCCGCCGTTTCAGCGCACGGATATGGATTCATCCCCTCGATTCGGTCATGCTGACCGATCCATCCAGGAACCTGTCGTTCTACATCAATCAGCCGTTCTGCGCAGACGGCAAGCCGCTTCACCTGAACGATGGAATGGAATTTGCGGTAGGAAGGATAGTCATGAAAGTCATCCACACGCCGGGGCACACCCCGGGCAGCATATGCATGGCCGGAAAACGGTTCGTGTTTTCGGGGGACACCCTTTTCAGGAATTCCGTGGGCCGCACCGACCTGCCCGGCGGTTCCATGATACAATTGATGGATTCCATCAAGAATCGGCTGATGGATCTGGACGATGACACGGTCGTGCATCCAGGGCACGGCGACAGCACAACGATCGGGCACGAAAGAAAATACAATCCATTTATGAAATAAGCCATGCGGGCCGCAGTCACAAACCATCTGGGCGGGGATTTTCAATCGGTCATGGAGCAGTTCATCAACCGCGCGGTTCTGGGCGGACTTTCATCGAACACGCGGGACGCTTACCGAAACGATTTGCGGCGCTACCTGCTCTTCATCCAGAACTGCGGACTGAACGGCCCGGAGCATATCCGCAAGGCCGATGTGAGATCCTACATCTCCTCCCTGGCCGACGCCGGCCTTGAAGGATCGAGCGTGGCCAGGGCAATGACCTCAATGCGGATGTTTCACCGGCATCTGCTGGCCGAGCACCGGCTCGAAACCGATCCCACTGCCGGCGTGGAACTGCCGAAGCGGTCCAGGGCCCTGCCGTCGGTTCTCAACATATCCGAAGTGCTGCGGCTGATTGAACAGCCCGACATGACATGCGGCCAGGGCATCCGGGACAGGGCCATGCTCGAATTTCTTTACGCCACGGGCGTACGGGTATCCGAACTGGTCCGGGTGAAACAGTCGGACATTCTGGCAAAGGAAGAGCTCGTTCGCATTTTCGGCAAGGGATCGAAGGAGCGTATCATCCCCGTGGGACGTGCAGCACTCCATTATCTCGGCCGGTACCTGACCGAAGTGCGGCCCCGACTGTCAAGCCGGAGGAGGGGGGAGGACGCCGTTTTTTTGAACTTGAGAGGCAGCCCGTTGTCGAGGGTGGCCGTCTGGGGCATGATCAAACGGTATGCGCGCGCGGCGGAAATACGGAAAAACGTCCATCCGCATACGCTGCGGCATTCCTTCGCCACGCACCTTCTTGAGGGGGGCGCCGATTTGCGGTCGGTCCAGGAAATGCTCGGCCATGCCGATATCGCCACGACCCAGGTATACACGCACCTCGACCGTGAATACCTCAGGGAGGTGCTGAGCACGTTTCATCCGAGGGAAAATCCGAAGGGCAAAGCATGACACTCCAATTCCGGGTTCCAATTGCGCTTCTGCGGCCGGTTGTCATCCTGACCGCCGTATGGATCTTGTTTTGCCTGAAACCCGGTTTAGTGGGGGGAGCGGAACCCCGCTGGGAAAAAATGGATGCCCGTCTCCGGACCATGATTTCGGACCGTCAGGCAGGCATGGCCAAGAATCTCTTTTCGCAGGACGCCTCAGACGTCATTATACGCGCTTCAGACACAAAAGCGCTCTACGGGGTGGATGACCGCATTCATCCGGTATCGGCATCCGTCGCCACCGCACGCATTCCCGTCCACGCGATCATCGCGCTCACGCGCATGGAAGCGGTCCAAACGGTCGAAGCGGCTTCGATCTGCCTTCCGGCCCTCGACGTGAGCATGCCGGAAATAGGGGCCGACGACGTTTGGCAGGGGTTCGGCTCGGGGTACCGCGGTTCCGGCGTCATCGTCGGCATAGCCGATTCCGGCATCGACTGGTCCCATTCCGATTTCATCAATTCCAACGGCACCTCCCGAATCAAATACATCTGGGATCAAACCGACGAACAGGGACCCCATCCGTCCGGTTATACCTACGGAACACTGTACACCCAGGTTCAAATCAGCAACGAACTGGACGGAATTCCGGCCGGTGTGGTTAAGGAAAAAGACATCAACGGACACGGCACGCACGTGGCGGGAATCGCCGCGGGGAACGGCCGGGCAACGGGAAACGGCAGGCCATCGGGCCAGTACGTGGGCGCCGCCCCCGAATCGGAGCTGATCGTCGTGAAAAGCGGGGACGACACCTTCCTGAGCAACCGCATTCTGGACGGAATCGAGTTCATTTTCGTCAAGGCCGGGGAACTCGGACGGCCCGCCGTCGTCAACATCAGCCTGGGTTCACAATCAGGACCGCATGACGGAACGAGCGGTTTCGAACAGGGTATCGACGATTTGCTCTGGGAAAAAGGCCGCGCCGTGGTGGTGGCGGCAGGAAACAACGGGGATGAAGGCATTCATTTTCAGTCGCTGTTCACCAATCCATACCAGGAAGGCCGGAGTGAAATGACGTTTCAGGTCGACAAGAACGAAGCCGGCGTGTCTGACGACGTTTTGTTTGACCTGTGGTATCCCCCGGCCACGGGACTGTCCCTGTCCGTGGTGACGCCCTCCGGGACCATCAGGGGCCCGCTGGCGAGCGGATCTTCGCAGGACTGGCGCACGAGCGAGGGGCGCATCGTCGTGGACAACGCCCGTTCCGGAACCAACACCTCCAACGGCGACAGGGAAGCCGTGGTGCAGATTACAGACACCTATGTGAACGGCGCCAAGAAAGACGACATGGCGAAGGGAATATGGAAAATCGTCCTGACAGGCGGGGTCGGACGCGTGGATGGCTGGCTGTACAGCTCGTCGGCGGACGCCAGAATTACAAGCGAAACCGAGTACTCCACGCTCCTGATCGAGCCGGCCAATTCGCGCCGGGTGGTCACGGTGGCCGCCACCATGTCCAGAAGCACGTGGCCCAGCCTGTATTCGGATCCCTGGGGGCCGGGAGGGATCACTCCCGGGGTTTTATGCGATTTCTCGAGTCCGGGCCCGTCCCGGCCGAATTCGATGAATTCCAATCCGAACGGCAAGCCCGAATTGTCGGCGCCCGGGGAATACATCCTTTCATCGATGTCAAGCCAGATGCAAACCCTGCCGGATGAACGGTGGAGGGCCGCGGACGGAAAACACATGGCCTACCGCGGCACAAGCATGGCCGCCCCCCATGTCACGGGCCTGATCGCGCTGATGCTGCAGGCCAATCCGCAGGCGACCGTATCCGAAATCCGCGCCAGGCTCATCGAAACGGCCAGGCATGACGCTCATACCGGACTGGGATGGAACAAATCGTACGGGTACGGCAAGGCGGACGCCTACAACGCGGTCAAAAACATGTCGGCCGTGGCCGGTTCCACCGTCGCAGATCCTCGTGTTTTCGCTCTCATTGAAAATTACCCGAATCCGTTCAACGGGAATACGACCATTTTCATCACACCTCAGACCGGTTCGAACGGCCGGGCCTCGCTGGAGATTCTTGACATTTCAGGACATATGCTGCGGTCCATCCCCGCAGGGGAAGGCACGGCCGGCTTCATCCGCGTTTGCTGGGACGGCCGCGACCACTCGGGAAAGGACATGCCCTCGGGGATTTATTTCATCCGGTTCGCCTCCGGAAACGGTTTTCTCGCAAAGAAAATGACTTTGGTCCGATAAGCGATATCGGCCGTCCTTCTATGCTGAAAAACATCAAGAGGCTCACCAGACAATCCGCGGTATACGGATTCGG
>JBFZEN010000438.1:0-16041 GCA_041306805.1 bacterium | reverse complement strand
GACCTTCGGGGAGGATCCCTGCCTGACCTCGCAGATGGCCGTCGCCGCGGTGAACGGATTCCAGGGAAGGGAGTACCGGATCGGCAAGGACCGCATCGCCGCCACGGTGAAGCATTTCGGGGCTTCCGGCCAGCCGTTCGGCGGCCTGAACCACGCCCCCAACACCATGAACGAAAGGACCATGCGCGAAGCGGACCTGGTTCCGTTCAGGGCCGCCGTGGAGAAGGCGGGCGCGGCTTCCGTCATGGCCGGCTACGTGGAATACGACGGCCTCTCGTGCCACGCCAACCCCTGGCTGCTCACCGGCCTGTTGAGGAACGAATGGGGTTTCAAGGGCATCGTGGTGTCGGACTACAACGGCATGCGGCACCTGGTCGACCTGCATTTCTCCGCGGAAACCCTGGACGAGGCCGCCAAAATGTGCCTCGAGGCCGGGCTCGACGTGGACCTGCCCAACGGCAAGGCGTTTGAAAACCTGCGGCGGATGGTGGAGGACGGCCGGGTGGACGCGCGGCACATCGACCGGGCGGTGCGGAACGTGCTGAGGCTCAAGTTCAGGCTGGGCCTGTTCGAGAACGCCTTGGCCGACGCCGGCTACGCCCAAAAGGTGAACCACTGCACCGGGCACAAGGCCCTCGCCCTGAAAGCCGCGCAAGAGTCCATCGTTCTGCTCAAGAACGAGAACAAAACCCTGCCGATCGACCTGGACAAAATCAAATCGATCGCGGTCATCGGACCGAACGCGAAACAGGTCCATTTCGGCGGATATTCGACGGTGCTCAGCCAGCGGCGCGGCGTCACCGTGTACGACGGCATCAAAAACCGCGTCAAGGACAGGGCCGAAGTGCGCTACGCCGAGGGATGCAAAATCCACCCGGGAGACGGGCATTGGAGGAGCTTCGAGGCCGAGCTGAATTCCGAGGAATCCGATCTGGCCATGATACGGGAGGCCGTGAAGACGGCGGAAAAATCGGACGTGGTCGTGCTGGCCGTCGGCGAGACCCCCCGCATCTGCCGCGAAAACCTGAAGAACCGGATCGGCGACAGGAACGACCTGAACCTCTTCGGCAGGCAGCAGCTGCTGGTCGACGAAATCATGAAACTGGGCAAACCGACGGTCGTGTACCTGATGAACGGAAGGCCCCTGAGCATCGTGAAAATCAAGGAAGCGGTCCCCGCCGTGCTGGAAGGCTGGTATCAGGGCGAAGAAACCGGGACCGCCGTTGCGGACGTGTTGTTCGGGAAAGTCAATCCCTCGGGCAAACTGCCGGTGTCATTCCCCCGTTCCGCGGGGCATTTGCCGTGCTACTACAACAAAAGACCCTCGGCCCTGTCAAACAGATACGTGCTTGAGAAAAACGAGGCCCTGTTCCCGTTCGGATTCGGCCTGAGCTACACCCGCTTCGAATATTCGGACCCGGCGATGGAAAAACAGGAAATGCGGAAGGACGAAAGCGCCAAAGTCAGTGTCCAAGTGACGAATACGGGAGACCGCGACGGAAAGGAAGTCGTCCAGCTGTACATCAGGGACCGCGTCAGCTCCGTATCCCGGCCCGTGCTCGAATTGAAGGGCTTCGAGAAAATATTCCTGAAGAAGGGGGAATCGAAAACCGTGGAATTCGGGATCACGCCCGAAAAGCTGAGATTCTTCGACCGGGGCATGCATGAGGCGGTGGAACCGGGCCGGTTCACGGCCTATGTGGGCGCCAGCTCGGCCGATCTGAAGTCCGTTGATTTCATCGTGACCGATTGAGAATTCATCGGGGCCGGATACGGCCTGCATGCAACCTCAGTGACGGATATTGCGCAAGCTTTTGGAGCATGTCTCCCAATGCCGCAAAACAGGATCGTCAGCCCGAGACTCCTGCACATACCGGAGAAACCGCATGCCCGGTCAAACGCTCAATTTGAATATCCCGCACGTGCTGGAGCCCCTGCGGGACCTGGCGGTTTAATCCGTCAGAGATGACGGGTTTTTATGCATGGAATCGTGTATAGAATGACCTCGTTTTGTATGTTGTCGGAGAACTCCCCGTCTCTTCACCGGCATGGATAAGAAACAGCGGCTCGGCACTCACCGCATCAGGACAAGTTTTTTGGTTTCCGAATAGGTTCCTGCCTGTATCTTGTAAAAATAAACCCCGCTTGGCGTTCGGGATGAATTCCATTTCACGCGGTGCCTGCCGGCGGCGATTTGTTCTTCAACCAGAGTCACCACTTCCTTTCCGAAAACATCAAACACCTTAACCACGACGAAAGAGGACGACGGCAGCTGAAATTCTATCGTCGTCGTCGGATTGAACGGATTGGGGTAATTCTGGTCAAGCCCGAACCCCAACGGGATTTGATTGTCCTTCGTGATTCCGGTGGCCGGCGGTATGACCCGCAGTTCATCCAGGTACACCGCGGCGGGAAGGTACGGGCCGTTCACACTCTCGCCGAAATGGACCGGAATCCTCCCCTCCGTGGCGCCCGCGGGTGCGGTGAACTTGAACGTGATTTCTTTCCACTCCGTCGTCATGGCGACCTTGATCACCCCTCCCCAATAGTCGTAGGCGGGGCCTGGGCTCCCCGCCGTGACATTCACCACCAAGTCGGCTTTGTCGGTCCTGGCCCAGCAGGAAACGGTGTATTCCACCCCCGGCACCACGGGAAACGGCGTGTTAATGGCCTGCGCATCCCATGCATTGGTGCCCAATTTCATGATTTCCACCCTGAGCGCGTGTTTCCCCGCCCTGGACTCGCCTTCTCCCACGATTTCAAATGCGGTTTCCGACGGGGAGCTTGCAAACAGCTGCCATCCAGTCACATCGAAAGCTCCCTTGACGCCGGGTGTCGCGTCTTCAAATCCACCGTTCGGGTTGATCGCCTGGCCGGCCGGCAGGTTGGTGATCATTTCCGAAAGCGGCCGCCTCCAGACGGCGCCGTACGAACCCGCAAAGAGGGTGGTGCCGCTTGCGGCAAGAGCAAATATGCTGGTGTTCGTCAATCCGGTATTGACCGCTGCCCAGCTTGTGCCGTTGTTGGTCGAAAGAAAAATGCCGTCGCCATAAGTGCCCGCAAAGAGATTCGCGCCGGACCCGCCTCCGGCGGGGCACACGGCAAAAGTTGCAATAGACTTGGCCGTCAGGCCGGCGTTGACGACTGTCCAGCTGTTACCGTTGTTGGTCGAAAGAAAAACGCCGCCAGCCTTGGCCCCCACAAAAAGATTTTTTCCGATTACGGCAAAATCCGCTATGGACTTCGCCGTCAAGCCGGTGTTGACCGCTGTCCAGCCTGCGCCGTTGTCGGTCGAAAAAAACACTCCGCTGCCGTCAGTACCCGCAAAGAGGTTCGTGCCGTTTACGGCTAAAGCCGCTACAGTCTCATACTTCAGGCCGTTGTTGGCCGGTCTCCAGCTTGTGCCGTTGTCGGTTGAAATAAAAACACCTCCAAAATCAGTCCCAGCAAAGATATTTGCACCGCTTGCGATAACGGCCAGAACGGCCGTGTTCGTCAATCCGTTGTTGGCCGTAGTCCAACTTGTGCCGTTGTCGGTCGAAAGAAAAACACCGCCGCCGTAGGTGCCTGCAAAGAGATTTGTGCCGGCCCCGCCGGCGGCGGGGCTGACTGCAAGAGACTTTATATTTTGATTATATATTCCGGCATTGGCCGCAGTCCAGGTTGTTCCGTTATTAGTGGAAAAAAACACTCCGCCGCCATCGGTCCCTGCGAAGAGATTCGTCCCGACCCCGCCGCCGGCGGCGCTGACCGCGAGGCACAGGACAGACGTGTTTGCCAGGCCGGTATTGACCGCGGTCCAGGTCGCGCCTTGATTCGTCGAAAGAAACACTCCGTCGCCACAAGCCCCCGCAAAGAGATTCGGACCGCTGACGACAAGGGAAGTGACATTTTCATCCCGGTTCGGCATTCCGATTTCGACCGCGGTCCAGATCGCGCCGTTGTTCGTCGAAAGAAACACGCCGGCCAGAGTTCCTGCAAAGAGGTTCGCGCCGCTGGCCGCAAAGCACATAACATTCTTGTTTGTCAACCCTGTATTGGCTTCGGTCCAGGTTGCGCCATCATTCGTCGAAAGAAACACACCGCCGCCAATGGTCCCCGCAAAGAGATTCGCCCCGACGGCAAAAAGGGCCTCCACGCCCGTATTCGTCAGGCCGCTGTTGATAGCCGTCCAGCTTGCGCCGTTGTTGGTTGAAAGAAAAACGCCCCCGTTCGTACCCGCGAAAAGGTTCGTGCCTTTAGTCGCAAGAGACCTGACGATTTGATTCATCAAGCCGGTGTTGACGGCTGTCCAGCTTACACCGTTGTTGGTTGAAAGAAAAACGCCTCCATATGTGCCCGCAAACAGATTTGTACCGGACCCGCCACTGGCGGGGCTTAAGGCAAAAGCCCATACATCGGTATTCGTCAATCCGTTGCTGGCCGCAGTCCAACTTGTGCCGTTGTCGGTCGAAAGAAAAACACCGCCGCCATAGGTCCCCGCGAAGAGATACGTGCCGGAGACGGCAATGCAATTAATGGTTCCCCCTTCAGGTCCCGGCGTTTGGATCCATTGGGCCCGGGTTTGAACTTGCCACAATAAAATTGCGGTAAGATAAAAAGCTAACCGCGACGTTCTGATCTTCATAATGCCCCCCTTGCTGAAAGATGTATTTATAGATTTTAATGGTTTTCCCCGACATTACGGAATCCATCCAATGACTGGATCATAGGATATATCACCTGCTGTCGGCTGGAATTCGAGTAGATTCTTAATCATAAGAAAAACAGGAACTGGAATCGCCAATCTTACAACGAACTTTTGAAATCCTCGACAGAAATAATATGATAAAACTAATTATTAATGACAAGTACTATCTGATAAAAAGTTCAAAGTCTTGGAAAGGCTGCAATTATGGAAAAAATGAACTGCCCCGCCGCAAGCGGAGGGGAATTGAACCCGTCGGAGCAGTCAAAAAGACCGCCAAAGATATTTTCTTCGACGTGTCCAATCTAAACCGGGTTTTTGACTGCCCGATTATATTTTATCATCGCGTTATTGGGATATCTGCGCTGTATTTATTCACTTGTATCAAACAATATTCGATTGTGTACAGAATCCTTCCTGAAAAACACAGCATTATGATTGGCTTGACATTTAATATATTCATGCATAACTTTCTCCTATAAGAAACTGTGATGCTTCAGTCGGAATTGGAATTTTCCTCCGATTTTATTAGATTGTAAGGGAAAACTAATGGAGGAGTGCCATAACCGAAAAAAGGCGGTTTTTCAGCGGCGAAGAAAAGGTCGCCATTCTCAAGGGACATTTGCTGGACAAGAAGCCCTTGTCCGATATCTGCGACAAATACCATATTCAACCCACGATGTTTTACCGCTGGCAAAAGCAATTCTTTGAAAAAGGCGCTTCTGCTTTTCGTGAAGAAGACATATCCAAAAAGAATTTTTACGAAAAGAAGATCGCCAATTTGGAACAGCGTCTCACTCGGAAAAATGAGGTTGTCGCTGAACTCATGGAAGAAAGCCTCAAATTAAAAAAAAATCTTGGGGAGATTTGAAAGCATGCTGGGTTCCTCACGACATCCGGGATCAGGTGGTAGACTATGTTCAAGATTGGCGAAAACGGACGGGTTTGGGTGGCGCTCTCTTCATCGCTTGGCTTGGAATCAGCACCAGCAAGTTTTTTGAGCGGAAACACAGGCACGGAATGGTCAATGAACACAACGCCTTGGTTCCACGGGATCACTGGTCCGAAGAATGGGAGAAACAGGCCATCATTCAATTTCAACAGGAATACCCGCTTGAAGGCTACCGGAGAATGGCTTTCATGATGATTGACAAAGATATTGTTGCCGTCAGTCCAAGCAGCGTCTATCGGGTGCTTTCGGAAGCCGGGCTGCTCCGTAAGTGGAATACAAATAAATCGTTAAGAGGAACCGGATTCATGGCACCCGTGGCTGTTCACGAACATTGGCATCTTGACATCTCGCATTTGAATATATGCGGGACCTTTTACTACCTGTGCAGCATTCTGGACGGGTACAGCCGGACCGTAATACACTGGGAGATACGGGAATCGATGAAAACCATGGACGTGGAAGTGATCCTGCAACGCGCCAGGGAGAAATACCCTCATGCGAAACCCCGGATCATTTCTGACAACGGGCCACAGTTCATCGCGAAGGATTTCAAGGTATTCATCCGGGAAAGCGGGATGAGCCATGTGCGGACGTCTCCATACTACCCGCAGAGCAATGGTAAAAAGGAAAGGTGGTTCAGGACTCTCAAGTCTGAATGCATCCGTCCGAAAACGCCTTTATCACTGGATGATGCGAAACGTCTTGTTTCCGAGTTTGTTGAGCATTATAATGCCGTCAGGCTTCATTCCTCGATCGGATATATTGCTCCAGCGGATAAGCTGAATGGTCGGGAACAGGCAATCTTCGCAATACGGGACGCCCGTCTGCAGGCAGCCCGGGAAAGGAGGCGGAAAAACCGATTCATGCAGTTCGAGATTGTCAAGGAACAGAAACCTGAGTTGAATGAAGCCGTTATGAACGGCGATTCCGCTCAGGCGTTAGCTCAAGCTATGTGTCTATCGTAAAAACCGGAAAATTCCATTTCACGCTGAACCAATACAAAACATTCCATCCTTTTTCTCTATAGACACTTTGGGAGCTTCATCCGTAGCTTTACGTTACCTGGCAATGTCGATGTAACTAAGATTAGCGCTTCGTTCAATGATGGCGTGCTGAATCTTCAGATTCAAAAGACTGAGGAAGCAAAACCGAAACCCATCGAGGTCAAAATCAAACGGATATTTTTTGGGGACGAGAAGGCCGATGAGAACGTTGATTTCGAAAATCATAATTTTGGCGGCTCTCATTTTGTTATTGACTCTATCGATTGGCTGCAAGAATGACAAAAATCCAGCTTCACCGGCCGGATATGATCTTGATTCGATGACGCCGCCAAGATTTGTCCGTGTGAATTATATCGATGCAGGAAGGATGGCGCGAATTCGTCATTGACAAAGAGGCGCGCGATGCAGATCCGCTCACTTGCAACGGCGGCACCTTCACGACGACCGGTCATCTGGACAATTGGACCACCATGAACTGTCATTGGGACGTTGATACCTGGGGCTATCCCCGCTTTGTGGACGTCAATTACCTCGAATTCGAGCGTATCCACAAGATTTCGAAATTCCGCTCGGCTGTCGGGCACGACTATTCCGACGATTATGAGAATTGCTGCAGCATGAAACACTATTTTTGGATGGACGGAGATTCGGGATGGGAGACTGTACGACTTTATGCCCCGGTGAACGGCACAGTGTCATGGCGCTTCGAGGAATGGCTGGGTACGCAGGTTTGGATCAGATCGGACGCCTATCCGGATTTCCAGTTCGGGATTTTCCACATCATATTGCGGGATTCGGCGTTGAGGGAGGGACGTTCGGTGAAGGCCGGGCAACTTCTCGGCACACATTACGGCACAAGAACTTATTCCGACATCGCCGTCCTTGTCGATTCTCCCGGGGGGCGAAAACTCGTATCCTATTTCGATATCATAAGCGATGCCCTGTTTCAGCGCTATCAGACGCGCGGTCTCTTGAGCAGAAATGACGTGATCATCAGCAAGCAGGAGCGCGATGCCTCGCCGCTCACCTGCTCGGGCGAAACGTTTATCGCCGGAACGGGAGTGCTCGATGATTGGGTCACTCTGAAATAGCGCCCATTGCCCGGGGAATCCCTTCACAGGGCGACCGGACCATCGGTTCGTAAACCATTTTATGACTTAATATGATTTATCTTTTTACAATTTGGTTGACATTCGTTCTGTTGATGTTCCTCTTCCGTTTGATAAAGCCGAATCCGGCTCGCGGTTGTCAATGGTTCGAGTCTTGCTGACCCGGCAGCCTGTGAATGCCGTTTATTTACAAAAAAATATGTACCGTCTTTCATGATAATATGCCTAATGAGAAAGGAGGTGATTCAAATGCCGAGGCGAGATGGAAAAGGCCCCTCAACTGGGTCAAAAGGGCCTCGAGACGGTCGAGGCAAAGGCCAAGCACAGGGCAAGGGCGCAGGTAAGGGCAAGGGCGGTAAGAAAGGTAACTGCAAGTAATAGGGTTAGCGAACGACAGAAAGCTCAGGAATGATGAACTCATCCGGGAAATCCACTTCATGATCGCTGCGGAGTACGAAGCGATTCAGCTGTACATGCGGCTTGCCGAGTCGATGAAAACCGGCTTGCCGTCGCAATCTTGAAGGACATCGCCGACGAAGAACGCGTTCACGGGGGTGAGTTTTTCAGGCTCCTTCACGAGCTTGCCCCGGACGAGGAGAAATTTTATGCTGAAGGTGCAAAGGAAGTCGAGAAGTTGAAGTAATCACCCGTCCACCGTACATCCGACCGGGGCATTCAGCGGAAGGTGTTCCGCTACGCCGCCAAATCGGGAATGTCACAAAAAGCGCCTGATCGGATGCTTTCCTGCAACTTGTGAATGATTCCGAAAATTGCTGAAGCGCACGACCCGTTACACACTTTTCCAAAAGACCGGTTCTGAAATCAGTACCCGCGTATTTTTCCCCATATCCCCTTGATGGTTTCAGAAACCGGTCCGTCCGCATATTCAACCATGGAAAGGCCCATGACCTGCGCCTCCGTGATCCTCCTGTCATAGGGAATGGTCCCCAGAAAGTCGGAACCGTTCTCCGCGGCAATGGACCGTATGGATGCCGTTTTATCCGCGTTCAGGTCCGCCTTGTTCACAATCACCCCCGAGCGTATCCTGAAAAAACGGATCACATCAAGCGCCCTTTTCATGTCGTGAACGCCCGACACCGTGGGTTCCGTGACCACGATCGCATAGTCCGCGCCGGTGATGGATGCGATCACCGGGCACCCGGTGCCCGGAGAACCGTCGATCAGGGACAGGCCAAGGCCGTCCCTTGCCGCCATCTCATCCTTGTGGCCGCGCACCAGGGTCACCAGTTTGCCCGAGTTTTCTCCCCCCACGCCGAGTCTGGCATGGCTCATGGGCCCGAAACGGGTGTCTGATTTATACCATTCTCCGTTGATTGCCGGCCGGCACTGAACAGCCTTTGCCGGGCAGACCAGTGCGCACACGCCGCATCCTTCGCAGGATGCGGCGTCCACGGTATAAACCGATCTTCCCCGATATTCCGTTTTTTTTATCGCCTCAAACCTGCATTGACTGAAGCATTCACCGCATCCCGTGCATGCGTCGGGGTCGATGAACGCGAGATCTCCGCCACTGAACCAGCCCCTTTCCCTGATCTCGGGGTTTAAAATCAGGTGCAGATCCGCGGCGTCCACGTCGCAGTCCGCGATGGCCAGTTTTTTTTCAAGGGCGCAAAAACAGGCTGCCAGAGATGTCTTGCCCGTGCCGCCCTTTCCGCTGATAACCACCATTTCTCTGGTTTTCATCGCCTGGCGGGGTTTTCCGGACGGTTGATTCGCAATGGGTTGCCCGGGTTGCCGCCCGGACAAAACCGGCCGGCGCCGCTCAAGAACCCGTTTGGGGTGGAGGGCGCGCCGGAGGATGGCCCCGGCCAGGTCATGAAAAAGAGCCCGATACCTTGGCAGCCGGTCCACGGCCAGATCTCCGACCGAATAGCATACGGCGATCTCGCGGTCATCCGGGATCTCTCCGAGTATTTCGAGGTCCGCTTCGCGGCAATAGTCTTTCAAATCATCGTTCATGTAATCGGCCCGGTTCACGACCACCGCCGGCTCCTGATCCAATTCCCGGCACATGTCCACCGCCAGCTTCAGGTCGTGAACGCCGAACGGCGTGGGATCGGTGACCAGCACGCAGAGATCCGCGTCTTTTGCGGTTTGCACGACCGGACAGGCCGTGCCCGGCGAAGAATCCAGGATATTGATTCCCGCGCCCGCATGTTTTTTGACCTTTTTTATCAGCCGGGGGGACATGCCTCCCTCGCCCGTTTTGAGCATCGCATCATGAAAATCGATTTGACCGCTCCGTCCGTGTCGGATCAGGCCGATTTTCCTGTCCTTTTCCACGATCGCCTGCGCCGGGCAGACGATGGTGCAGGCGCCGCAGACATGGCACATGCTTTGAAACAACAGTATCTTCTTCTTGACCAAAGCGAGTGCGTTGTAATGGCACGCCTCGACGCATTTGCCGCAGGCGATGCATTTGCCCGCGTCTACCTCCATGGGTGACAGCAGGGTCACCGGCTCTTCCTTATCAATGACCGGATTTAGAAACAAATGCCCGTTGGGTTCTTCCACGTCGCAGTCCAGGTATCGCACGTCCTGTCCTTCCTGTTCAAGAATCCGGGCCACATTCGTGGCGATAAGCGTCTTCCCCGTTCCGCCTTTACCGCTGGAAATGGCTATTTTCAAATTCATTGACAGAATCCTTCCCTTTCGATATGAAAAAACCCGAAATGAGGCAACTTACTTTGAGTCCATCCAGTCATCGTAAAATTGTCTCATGTGGTCATACTCGAAATCCTTATTCAGACGGACTTTTTCGGCGTCTGCTTTGGTAAACGGGTATTTGTATCCGGCGCAATAATCCAGAAGGATTTCCTTGGCCCGGGTTATTTTTTTAAACATGTCTTCGCAGCCCTGATGGTCCTTTTCGGAGCATGTATCCGGATGGGTTTCAACGGCCAGCCTTCGATACGCCTTCTTGATTTCTTCAAGCGTGGCAGATTCAGGCAGCCCGAGCAATTTTCTTGCCTCGTCAATTTCCTTGAAATCGGCCATACAATTTTTTTTCCCCATACAATGATCTTCCATAACGGTTTTTACGACGGCTTTCCAAACTCTCGATCCAGCACTGCCGCAATCTGATTCTTGCTTTGAACGCCGGCGGTGGCGGCGACAACCCGATTCTTTTTGAAATAAACGGTAAACGGCAATCCCATGAATAAGGAGCATTGCGTCAGTTTCTTGATGAAATTTGCCGCCGGGATGTCAAAATCCACGTCTCTGAAAGCGACATGAGAATAACGGATCTGTAATTGTTCCATGGCCTGGTAGACGGGAATGCACATGGGCCCCATCCGCCCGCAGCAGATCATCACATTTTCATCGGCGGCAAGCGTTTCTTGGATTTCGGGCTCATTTTCAAGATGTTTCAACTTCGTCGCAAGCATGCAATGCTCCTTTTATCATGGTCAAATGAACCGCACGGAGGCTTGAACAAAACCCCGTCACGATCTTTTTCTTTCTGGGGCGTGATTTCTCGTGGAAAACAACCGGCATGCCGTGCGGCTTTTCAGCTTCCCGTTGAGCGCATCCAGGGCCTTTTGTCTTTCGCGGATCTCCATGGGATCTCGGCCCCCAATCGTTGCGCACGGTGCTCCCGCACCACGGCATAGATTCTCCGTACTGAATCGGTTTCGGGCAAAACGTCCCGGATCATTTCAAGGTAACGGCGCCTTTGGATGCAATCCAATGTGGGCTTGAAATTGATGTCATAGATCCATGCCATCTGAAGAACCTTAAAATCATTCAGATTCCTGATGTGTTTCACATCCACGATGCGTTTGCGCGTGACGTCCTGATAAACGCGTTCTGAAATTCCCGCCGTATCCGGAAGGCCCAGCTCGATCGCGCGGTTCCGGCGGCCGCCGTTCCGGTGATAATATTCAAGAACGACCCTCCAGATATCCAGTTTATCCGCATCACGCAGCAGTTTGATGAAAAACAAGCGCGGTTCCCCTTCTCCGGAAGGCAGTGAGGCACGGTTATGACATTCGACGGCTCTTAAAATGAGTTGTTCGGTTGATCCGTCGAATCCTTTCAGAACCCCGTGCTTTTTCAGTATTTTGACCCCGAGTTCGGCATGGTTTTCCGATTCCCGGTCCAAAAAAGTCTTATAGACGGCATATTGTTCAAACCGTCCGACATCATGCAAAAGCGCGATAACCTGCGCCAATCGAAGGCCGTTTCCGTCCAGGCCGAGCTTTTTCCCGATATTGATCATTTCATCACAAACCTTGAATGTGTGCTCCTCTTTAAGGTCCATGTTTCGCCGGTCGGCTGCATTCCCGTTCTTAAACAGCCGGACGTACCGGGTGAACCAGTTTTTGATCTCCTTGAGCTTTTGACGTCCGATGGTCTCCACTTTGCCTCAGTCCCTCCTGTTCTTGTTTTTCACAAACAACAGCGGAAACACGATGTCGCTCACGCAGCAGGGCACCCAGACCGCAAGAAACAGGAATATGAAAATGATAAAATATGACCAGCGTCCGAGCGCTCCCCCGAGGGCCATCAGCATATGGAACAGGGAGGCCCAGGTGCTGAACAGAACATGCAGCGCATGGGGAAACTTGGTTGCGGGTTTGAAATAGGCGAAGGCAATGCCGGCAATCGCCAGGGGATTGACCAGCCACCATTTTTCAATAAAGCCGATATGAACCCCGCGGTTTGGCAGTCCCAGCAGAATCTCGCCCAGATAGGGAATGATCGAATCGCTGATTGTGGCGATACCGACCGAACCCACGTAGCCGATAATCAACAGCTTCCACAGGTTGCATTCCCCCCGCAGGCATTTGCCGGTGACGCTGCTGCATTCATGAAGTTGATACATGGCCGCGGTCACGAGCGCGCTGAGAAAAACGTGCATCGGATGAAGCACATAAAAAATCCTGAAAGAAATATCATTCGGCAGGTTTTGGAAAATAAACATGACCCCGATTCCCGTCAATGCTCCGAACGCGGTAAAGGGGGCGTGATTTTTAAGTTCTTTCAAAATTTGTTTATTCATTTTATACCTCCAGGTGTTTCCCCGCACAAAGAGGCATATACCCATTCCCAAAAAGCTCCCGAAAAACAATCTGCGCGTCCTTCCCCGTGCAATGGGTCGGACCGACCCTTAAAACGCCCGTTTTCATCAAGGCGGAAGCGATGGAACGGATGGTCCCTGAATTCTCATTCTTGAGATGAAATCCTCCCAGGACCAAAACAACGGGTTTTTCAGGGAACAGGTCCTTGACTTTTTCAATCATGGTGACGATTCCCGGATGCGAGCACCCGGTGACCACGGCGGTGCCGCTTTCCGTCTTGACCATCAATGCCTGTTCAGGCAGGTACTCCCCGTTGTATTGCCCGGGGATCTCTCCGGTGACCGAGATCCGGGCGTCGATCTCCTGAAAACCGCCGGATTCGATCAGGCATCCTTCCAGGGTTTTCACCTTTTGTTTGAAACCGCCGCTGAATCCGGGACATGCATACACTTTCAATCCTTTTCTTCTTTTCAGCAGTTCCCACAAACCGCCGGTATGGTCCCAATGGTCATGCGAAATCACCACCGCCTCGATTCTGTCCGGATCCACCTTCAGTTGAGCCATGTTGTGGAAAAGTGAAGCCGGCGCTTCGCCCGTGTCAAAAAGAATGCACCCGTCGGCCAGGCAGGAAAAGCCCCAGCCTGATTGAAAGGACGCGCCGCAGGACGCATTGTCGTAAAGAATGGTCAATTCCATCGAAGGATTCCCCGCAAGTTAAATAAAAATGCCCCGCTTCACAGGGGATCAGTCGCTCTCAACCGCGTCCCCATCCGCATGGAATTCTGCCGTTTTGCCCGTCCGGCGGATGGAACCGTCCGTTTCTTATTCCAACCGCAGAAATGAATTGTCCTTGTGAAGGGGGGGCAGCAGCTTTCTGGCGTAAAAATAATTGCCTTGAAACACTTTTTTAACCAGCACCCCTCGGTCGACAAGCCGATCCACAGCGGACCAGCCGGCCCCCGCTTTTTCCAGGAATTCACCGACGGCCTCTTCCCGCATGGGATGCACCGCGGTGATGCTGAGAATGTCTTTCCCGGCATCGCCCGTCAAGGCGAAAGCATTCCCTTCGTATCCGATGAGGGTTTCCACTTTCTTTATCCTTGAAGTGAATACCTGGTACGCGCGGACGAGCGTTTCTTCGGTCGGCGGTTGAACCCATTTTTCCGCAGGCGGCCTGGTTGGGACGGACAGATAGGAGGTGTCGATTGAAAGCGTCCGGATAAAATCGGACACTTCTTTGATGTGATCGTCGCCGTCGTTCAGTCCGCGAACGAGCATGGTTTCAACGGACAGCGTGCCCTTGAAGTGTTTGGCGAATTCAACGACGCCGTCTAAAATCTTCCGCAATTCGAAGGACCGGTGGGCTCGGTTGATTTTTCGCCAGGTCCCTTCATGCACTGAATCGACCTTCAGCGAGACCCAATCCGCCTTCTGCAAATGCTCCCTGACGTCGCCGCGCCAGACGAGGGAACTGTTGGTGATCACCGCGACCTTGATTCCCGCCGATCGAATCAGATCGATCACCTGTCCCAGGCGGGCATCCAGCGTCGGTTCGCCGTCCGCGACGAAGGTGAGATAATCGATTGATTCTCCCGCCCTGATGGACAAATCGATCTTTTCGGCGACCTGGTTTTGTATGTCCGCCGGATTGTAGAAATCCCCGGGTTCCGCCTCCATTCTCATGGTGTGCCCCAGTTGGCAATACACGCATGAATAAGTGCAGGTTTTGGGCGGGATATTGTTGATTCCCACGCTGCGTCCCAGCCGCCTGGAAGGCACCGGGCCAAAAGCGATCATCGAACCTCCCGATACAAACCGCTGGATGCGTCATCCGCATGAATCGCATGCATATTCATAGGTGGGCACCCGCAGCCCTCCATTTATCAATAATCAGTTATATGACTCCATGACCGGTTCACCCTCTTCCATCAAGTGTCCCGCGATTTCTTTCATGTTCATCTTTTTCCAGAAAGAAAGCTTCTGATGCATTTGCATGTATTTCAGCGGAATGGGATGCGTTCCGATGACAACGGGAATTTCATACCGGCTCTCAATGAATTCCTTGAACTGCCGGATCCGCGGACAGGGGGGATAGCCCACCACCAGCCCCGTGGCCAGATGAATCACTTCTGCGCCGTTCTTTTTCATTTCCTCCGGGACGTACTCCACGTTGCCGCCGGGGCAGTCTCCGCAATAGGAATAGCCTACGATTTCCAGTTTTTCATCTTTTGCGTATACGGAGAATCCGCCGACCCGTTCCCGCATGGCGCGCAGGCATTTCCCGCCGCCGCAGTTTTTATAGCGGCCGCAGATAATAATCCCGATTTTTTTTGTCATTTCTTCTCTTGTCCATGTTGATTGAACTGCATCATTTCCTGATTTCGTTTTTATGATGTAAAATCACATCGCCGACACGGCACCCGATATGGTTCGCGATCACCGGACATTTGGCCATCAGCAGAAAGAATATCGGACGGCCCGCATCGGACAGGGTTTCAAAATTCCCCTGGCCCTTGCTGATCACCATATCGGCTTTTTCAAAGAGCCTTAAAAAGGACTCGGAACACAGCGGAAGCAGTGTTCCCGGGGCGTCCGATCCGGACGAGATGACCCTCGATACCCGGTCGATGCCGCAATCGACGGCGTCTTTCAGCATCGCATCGTTGATGGCCGGCTTGTCCTTCACGGCGAAAACGATTTCTTTTTCTGGATACAGCCTCTTGATCTCTTCCAGAAGCACCCGGTCGAAAACCACCTCTCCGGCGTTGTCCGCCAGATACAGAATGATTCCGGCCTTCTGCAAAGCGGCCGCGAACGCCCCGTAGTCAAAGAACCGGGGCGCTTCATTCCGTATGACTTTTTGTTCCCGGGCCAGAATCTTCCTGAGCTCCTCATCGACGTCCAGGGTGTTTTTTGCTCCGTAATCAATGATATTGCCCGCGATGGCCAACTCCACGGCGGTCAGCAGGCGTTCCTGATTTTCTTCCAGTTTGCCTTGAATCCAGTCGTACATGCCCAGCGCAAGCCGGTTGCTTTTTTCCTTAATTTGATCATACGGATCGTCTTTCCGGGTGAGTTCCCGGACCAGTTTGTATATGGTCCGGGCCATCTCAGGCGGTGACGCTTCCAGTGAAAAACCCGGGAGCGCGGCGGCCGCGCGGTTTAAAATCTGCCGCTGCGTTTCCGTGTCGGCGCCGGCGATGCGGGAGGCCTCCAGTGCTTGTTTAAACAGGCAGGGAATGCA
>JBFZEN010000437.1:0-6750 GCA_041306805.1 bacterium | reverse complement strand
CGTGAACGGATCAGGCAAGAGCGGCACCTCCAATGTTTTTCACATCATGGCGGCGTCGGTCCAATACTTCGATTTTTCAACCGTGGCCAGTCCGAAAATAGCGGGAACCCCCTTTCAGTTGATTATTACAGCCAGGGACCAATACGGCAATACGGCCACCAGTTACAACGGAAGCGTGCAGATAACGGACGTGACAGGCACAATCACCCCGGTGATCAGCGGCACGTTCAGCGCGGGCTCCATCAATCAAAACGTCTCCATCACCAAGGCCCAGGACGACGTTTCCATCACGGTCAGGGACGGTTCAGGCCATTCCGGCAAAACGAACATTTTCAACGTCATTTCCACATCTGTAAATCATTTTGAAATCGATCCTATCGGAGATCAGGTGGCCCGAATGCCTTTCATTCTGACCATCGTCGCACACGACCAGTATCATAATATCGTCACCACATTCACGGAAACGGTTGATATCACGGATGTGACGGGGACCATCAATCCCGTTCAAAGCGGTCATTTCGTGAACGGTGTCTGGTCAGGAGGCGTGACGATTTATCCGGCCAATCAGACTGCATCGGGAGACAGAATCGATGTGGTCAGAACCGGGAATCCCCAGGCGGGGAGCTCAACCCTTTTCAATGTATATGCACCGCCCGGTGTCCGTGTGGTGGAGTTCACCGCCTCCAGAAGCGAAGTCACCGTGAACCAGGAGCAGGACTGGTCCCTTTTACTGTCGGTCAGGAACCTCTCGAGCAGCAATGCACTTCTTGACAGCCTGAGACTGAAATTGTGGCTGTCGGGACAGGTGCAATCCGATTACTTCATCAATATCCCGTCCGTCTTCAAACGGTCGGCGACCCGGACACTGGCCGGCAATTCAATGGATACACTGTCCATCGTCGTCAGCAGGACGGGTGCCCGGTACGGCGACATATTGATCGAAGCAAACGCCTATTTTACGGACACAGGCACCAATGGACCGGTCAGCGACCAGGGGAAGACGGGAATCGTGGTTCAGGATTCGGCCCGTCTGTCGATCGAACGCATTCGTGTTTCACAGACGGAGGTGAGCCAGGGGCAGGAAGAAGACTGGACGGCGACCGTCGTATTGAGGAACCGTGGCGGAAGCACGGCTTTACTGGATTCCAGCCGGCTGGAGACGTACATCCAGTTCAGTTCAGGAACCGACTGGAGCGTGGTCAGGCCGGCCTTCCTGTTCGGCGGAGGGTGGACACTCACCGGAGGAGAAACCGACAGCCTCGTTTTTTTCATCGATAAAACGGGAATAGGAAGCACGGGCATTTGTCTTCTGAACGCGTCGGTTGCCGGAACCGAAAACAACACCGGAAGGAAACTCAAAACCGCATCCAACGCGATTTCAGCCGGCGCTGTTAAAATCGAAAAACCTGCGCAGCTGCAAATAATGGACGTCACGATTTCACAGGTTCCACATGTGCCGTACGTCAACATCAGCCAGTCTTTTACCGTTCTGGTATCGGTGCGCAATGCCGGCGGAGACGGCGTGAACGATGTGCAGGTCAGTCTGACTTCAGACGGTTCGTCCGGTTTTCTGGACGCCGCATTCAAGACCCTGCCTGTGTTGGCCGGAGGAGGGTCGGCCTCTTTTGAATTTCCCGTTCAGGCCTCCAGCATATCCAATCCAAAGGAAATATTTTCGGTCAGTGTGACCGGCTATGTCGACAATACAAAAAACCTGGCACCGCTTCTTATCGATACCACAAAAGCCGTGGTTCAATATCCTGCTGTTCTCCTGACCGAAAAGCCGGTGACGACAGCCCTGTTTCTGACCGGCGGACAGAAGGATCTCTGGTACGTCAAAGTGCCTGTCCGCAACACCGGGCAGGCGGACCTGACTTTGGGCCTTCCCGGGGCCAATGACATCACTTTTTGGATAGGGGCGCTTCAACAAACCGATTATTCGATAAAACCTCCCCTCACCCTGAAGAAGGGGGGATTGATTTTAAGGCAGAGCATCCGCGATACTCTCGTGTATACAGTGAATCATACCGGAATTTTAGGAGGAAAGGTCGAGGTCAGAGCGCAGATATCAGGCGTTGACCGGAACGCGAATACCGTATTGACGGGCAACAACAGCACATCCGTTGACGTCAATTCAGACAAGGCTTTCCGCATCATGAATACGCAGGTTCAATGCCCGACTCGGACCGATGCTGGAAATGGATACGTCAACACCAGTCAAAATTTTCAGGTGTTTACCGTGATCGAGAATGGTTTTGGCCAGACCCTCAGAAGCATCAAGGTGCATCTGCGCTCCAACGGTTTGTCTGTAATTGAATCAACGGAACAAGTGGTCGAACGGCTGAAGCCGTCTGCGTCCGACACGTTGTATTTCGGCGTGACCGCCGATAAAAAAGTCAGATCATCGGAAATTTTTACGGCTTCGATCATTTATGCCGAGTTGGAAAATGCGGGTTACCCGCCTCCCATCGGGGCTGCGCTTGATTCCATCGCTCAAATCGCCATTCAGGAGCCCGCGAAGGTGACCTTGGCGCTGTACCTGAGTCATCCGATAGGCCAGTTTTCCACCAATCAGGAATTTACACTATCGGCTTATCTATACAACCAGGGGACGGCCAGCATCGACAGCTCGGGACGGGTACGCATTTCCCTGCCCGGAGACTACCAGCTCCTTTCGGCAGCCGATTCGGCCAAGATTGGATTTGTCAATCCGGTGACCTGGAAGATAAAAGCGCCGTCAGAGAGCAAATCCGTTTCTTCCATTTACGCGACCCTCTACCATCTGCCGAAGGATGTCAACACGGGAAACACCGTTCTGGTGGATACGAAATCGATGCAGGTGGACGTGGTGACCCTGATGAGCTCGCTGTATCCTCAGTCATTCGGTATTGTCGAACCTGTCGGCGCCAGGGACAACGTGCTCTCGTGCGGGCAAACCTTTGTGATACGTACCCAGATCGTTTCCAAGAACACGAAAAACATCAAGGCGACGCTTGAATTGCCCGGAGATTTTAAAACCGCGGACAACCTACAAAAGTCCGCCTTGTCATCCGAACTGTTCTGGCAGGTCACCGCGCCGGCCGAGCCAACTTCCGACAAACAGTACATCTTTCTGAAACTGGCCGGCGTTGATTCGCTGCAGGACAATATAGAGATCACTGGCATTCCGGGATCATTTTCCGTGATAGCGGTGGTTCAAGCCAAATTGACTCTCGATCTGAGCGTTCTGGGTCCGGTGGACGTCATGGAAGACAATACGGTTTCTCCTGGACAGGAGTTCATGGTGGGGGTCACGCTGTCCAATTCAGGCCTGGCCGATACGACCGGAAACGCCGTGGTCACCCTTGATCCCCTGCCCGATGGCTACGGGGCCACGGAGATGCTGACAAAAACCCTCGTGGATGGTACGGCCACATGGACGCTGCAGGCCCCCTACCAGCAAACCGGAGAAAATGTCAGCATCACCGCGAAATTGATCCATGTGCCCAAGGATGAAAACACAGACAAGAGCGCCTTTGTCATTCAGGCTCAGGATAAAATCCCCATATTCATCGAATCGGCCTGGCTGGCGGTCTGGACAAACGACCTTCCCGCCTGGGTTGAAAGCGTGATCCAGCCGGGGCAGTCCAGCGTCAAGCTGATGGTTTTGGAACTCGACAACCGCGGCGAGGAGGGCGCAAACCGGATTGTTGTCGATTCGCTCAGGGTGGACATCGAAGACCGGTTCGGGAATGGGATCTCGCCCAGTTCGGTGCTTTCTTCGATCATCGTCCTTGACGGCAACGATTCCATGAAGGTGGTCGGGGTGCAGTCCGTTATGCCCGAAAGCAATCCGGTCTCCATTCCACTGGTGAATATGATGGTCACCACCGACAAGAATCAGAAACTGGCCTTGTACGGAGTCATTTCGAGTCAGGCGGAGTCTGAAATTTTTCAATTATCCCTGTCCGGGAAATCGAGCATCGCGGCCAAGGATCCCTATTCAAAAAATCCGGTCCAGGTAAAGTCGCCTGTCGGAGATGAATTTATCGGCGTGATTTCGGAACCGAAAAAAATATTCAAACCGGAAAGCGAGCCCATGGTGTGGAATTATCCCAATCCATTCGGCGGATCCGGAAAAGAGGAAACCAAAATCACCTATTTCATGTCCACCCACCAGGAAGTGGTCTTCAAGTTGTATACCCTGACCGGAGAACTGGTATGGTCGCTGGAGCTTCCGTTTTCAGATCCGAAGACACAGGAGGGAAGCCATACCGTCACCTGGAACGGCCGGAATGACAGAGGGTCAAAGGTTCTCAATGGGGTTTATCTGCTTTTTATGAAAACCGCAGACGGAAAAGTGGAAAAAACAAAGATAGCCATTGTCAAATAAACGGCATGCAAACCAAATCGACATTTCTGTTTATTGGGATATGGATCGCCTGCGAGGTCGTCCGGTTCGGCGGTCTTGCGCAGGCGCAGACGGGAGACGCCGGAGGGGGCAGTCCGTTTTCAATCGGTTACAGCGCCAGGGCCCTTGCCATGGGCAATACTCAGGCTGCCTGTCCGAAAGATCCAACCTCTTTCTACTGGAATCCGGGCGCGCTCGTCGTCGTGGATCAAACGGGGGTGGCCTTTTCCCATACGCTTCTTTTTGAAGGGGTGACATACAGTTCTGTGGCCATGGTGCATCCCACCATGCAGACAGGATCTTTTGGAATCGGATTGGCGGCCGTCGGTATCGGAGGCATCCAGCGGATGGACGAGATCCACGGAGTCCCCGTGTCTCTGGGTGAAATGCAGTACTGGTGGGCAAAGCTGACCGTATCGTACGCCTTAACGATATGGAAGGGTATTTCCATCGGCGTCAATTTCAACGAACACCGACAGGTTCTGGGCCCCTATTCCACGTATGGTTTCGGAATGGATGGCGGGCTGCATCTCCGGTTTCCACAGAAAAGGGGGCCGTTGCACAACGTGCTGGTTGGAGCCAGCGTGAACAATGCTCTTCCGGCGAAACTAAAGCTGGGGTCGGTGGTTGAAACGGAGCCGTATTCCGTCCGGGTGGGATTGGCCAAAATTGTGACGCTTGGAGGCGGACACGGTCACTGGATATTATCGGGAGACGTCAACGGCAATGAAACCCAGTTCAAAGACAAGCGGCCGGTCTTTCACGCGGGGACGGAGATGCAATGGAACGAATTCCTGTACGTCAGGGCAGGACTGGACGACGGCGCTCCTGTTTTTGGGGGAGGGCTTCGGATTCCGCATATGCAGTTTAACGCCTTCGGCTTGAGCCGGTTTGATCTTCAGATGGATTACGCCTATGCCCAGATTGGGGATCCTGAATTTTTCCCGAAAAGCCATCGGTTTTCTCTTGAAATGTATTTTGGTCATTCCATTCCTGAACGCCGGAGGCTGCAGGAAGAAGCCGGAAAAATGGAGGTGCAGAGGAAAATCGAGGAGCAGATGGAATCGGACCGGCAGAAGAGGATCAAAGAAGGTTTGGCTGCGGGAAAGGATTTTCTGGCGAAAAACGATTATTTCCATGCACGGCTGGAATTCTCACGCGTTTTGACGGACGAAGCGGGAAATCTGGAAGCGCAAAATAGGCTCAATGAGACGACGGAAAAGGAAAGGGCGCTTCAACAGAGGCATGAAGATGATATTCTTCTGGCGGCTCAGGAAAGCGAAAAGCGCCGGCAGGACATGCTCTTCGTAGGCCAGCGCTTTCAGGATGGATTGGACGCGTTAAACCGGAGCGAATATGCAAAGGCCATAGAAAATTGGCAACTGGCGCTCGAAAGGGATCCGGGGAACGCACAGATTCGTTCATATATGGACAACACCAAGGTCATTGTCGAAAAGGAAATCATTCGGCTGGTCAACCGGTCCAAGCAGCTTGAACAGGGAGAAAATCTGACCGAGGCGTACCAATTGATGGTCCAAGCGAGGGATTTATCTGAACTCACGCCCAATCAGAAAAACGGGATTCAAGCCGAATTCAAGCGTCTCGACGACAAAATCGGCTTTGTCAATGCCTTCAAGGCGGGCTTTGAAAGCTATGAAAAAGGAGATTTTCAGGCTTCATCAAGGTATCTCGAAAAAGCGCTTGCGCATGAACCGGACAACGCAAGAACGCAGGAACTGTATCGCAATGCGAAAGCCCGGAGCATGGGCATCAGCCGGTCCGCGAATATGCCCCAGGCCGCCAAGGAAAAATTTTCAGACGGACTGAAATTTTACCAAGATGGTCGATATCAGGATGCCATCGGGGTTTGGGAAGAGGGATTGATCCTGGATCCGAACAACATCAAAATTCTGGATGCCATTCAGGCAGCCAAAGACAAATTGGCTTCCTATAAAAGCGAAAAGTAAGACGGTGGTGAAAACGCATGTTTAAGCAAATCGCCAAGGAAGAATACAAATTTCCGGCCAACCTCGATTATCTGGGGGAAATGCGTGAATTCATAACGCGGGTGGGCAGGAAATACGGCGTGACCGAGCACATCATCAATAATTTCAAACTGGCTATTGATGAAGCGGCAACCAACATCATCCGCCACGCCTATCGGGACTGGGAGGGTTTCATCACCATCCGGATGCTGATCCGGGACAAAAATGTTTCCGTTTCCCTGATCGATCAGGGTCGCGCTTTTGATCCGCGAAAGGTCAGAGATCCCGATCTCAACCGATATGTCAATATCGGGAAAAAAGGCGGTCTGGGCATTTTCATCATGCGCCGTTTGATTGATGAAATCGACTACAGAA
>JBFZEN010000436.1:0-2744 GCA_041306805.1 bacterium | reverse complement strand
TACGCCGAGCAGGATTCCCAGAGCGTCATGGCCGCCCTGGCGTCCTACTTCTCGGAGCCGGATCACACCCAGACCCCGACGGTTGCCGAGCTGCAAACTCTTGAGCAGCTTTCCACCAACAACTCGTCGACGAGTATTACCATCACCGAAGCTGCGGGCGTTACCACCATTGCAGTCAACGATGATTCCGGCCGTTGCCCCAGGAGCACCACGTACACCAAGACCATGGGCGGCGACCAGGGCACTTGGTAACAGACCCGTTTAGCGGTTTCCTCCATCTGATCGTCGTAAAGGGGGCCCTTGCCGGCCCCCTTTTCGTATTCAACGTCAAAGAATGGTGGCAAGCAATGAGGGTAGATGATAAACTATAGGAATAGTGAAACGCCCATACCCCTCACGTCACGTCCGTCGATAACGACATGAGCACAGCTTTCTCTATGGCTTCCTCGCAAGCGCTTGACCCCTGTCGGCAGCCTCGGCGCGCCGCAGCGTTTTGCATTCTTTCCGTTTTGATTTTTATCGTCTACAGCAACGCTCTCCAGACGTCCTGGCACCTGGATGATTATCAAAACATCGTCGGCAACCCTCGGGTCCAGATCAGTGATTTAGAGCCGTCGACGCTTTTGGCGACATTTTTCGCTTCACCCGAGGGCAAATCCAAGCCGTATCGTTCCGTGGCGTATCTCTCCTTTGGGTTCAACGCCTATTTCGGGGGCAGGAATGTTCTTGGATATCATGTCGTGAATATCGCCGTCCATGTGATCACGGCGTTTCTGCTCTGCATGACCGTTTTGAAAATATTCGAAACACCAAACCTTACCCGCCGGTCCAACAACAACGCATTTTTTGTTGCTTTGTTGACTGCCACTCTCTGGGCGGTCAACCCCATCCAAACTCAGGCCGTTACCTACATCGTTCAGCGGATGGCCGCCCTGGCGGCCTTTTTCTATATTTGTGGCCTTTACTGCTACATCGCCGCCCGCCTCGCAACATCACCGAACCGCAAAATCGCGCTTTTCATCGGATGCGGCGGCTGCTATTTGTTGGCCGTCATGAGCAAAGAGAACGCCGCGCTGATGCCGTTGTCAGTGCTGCTCGTGGAATTCATCTTCTTTCGGGATTTGCGCGACCCCAAGCAAGTAAAACTGGCCTTGGTGCTGCTGACAGCGGGCGCCGCCCTGGTTGTTGCTCTGGGGGCCATGATCTTCGGCAATCCTTTTGGGTTTCTGAACGGGTATCCCAACCGGACCTTCACGCCGTTCGAACGTTTGCTGACCGAAACAAGGGTATTGGTCCACTATCTGTCACAAATTTTTTACCCGGTGCCGACGCGGCTTTCCCTCTACCATGACGTCATCGTGTCCAAGTCTCTTGTCGATCCCTGGACGACCTTGCCGAGCTTGCTGGTCATCTTAACGCTTATCACTCTCGGGTTTAAATGGATCGCCCACCGGCCGATCATAAGCTTTGCGATCCTGTTTTTCTTTTTGAATCATTTAATTGAATCCACGGTCATCGGGCTCGAGTTGGTGTTCGAACACCGCAACTATCTTCCCTCTCTTTTTCTTTTTATGCCGATAGCGGCCGGTATCGATCACCTCATTCGGCATTACGGCAGGTCAAACAGGGTAATGCACTCGGCGGTGATATCGGGGGTCGTATTGCTTGTGGTCGGATTCGCGAGCGGAACATACATCCGTAACCAGGCGTGGGCCGACGAGAAGGCTTTGTGGGAAGACACACTGGCGAAGGCGCCGAATTCGATCCGCGCGCACCATGAATTGGCGTATCAGCATTACGAGAAAACCGGCAATTACGACACTGCGCTGATTCTCTATCATCGGGGCCTTTCCCTCAACGGTCAGAACGTTTATGAAAAAACGTTGAGCTTGAACAATATCGCCAGCATTCATTTCACCAGGGGTGACTATGCCAACGCCGAAAAATTCTGGAGGGAGGCCATCGCTTCATATCCAAAATACAAACAGGCCTATTACCGTCTGGCACTGACGCAAACCAAATTAGGGAGATGGAACGAAGCCGCCGAAACCCTTTCACTGGTTGACGATGGAAAGGTGCCCGATCCGAACCGTTCACGTTTAAAGGGCATTTTATTGCTGAGGGACAATAATCCGGAGGCTGCCACACAATATTTTCGTAACTGCATCAAGATGAATCCCCGCGACTGGCAGAGTTCAATGTATTTAGGAGTGGCTTTCAGCATGATGGGACACGCGGAAAAGGCTTACCGTTTTTTAAAAATGGCAGCGGTTGAGAGACCCAACGAGCCACTGCCGCAACTCCTGCTACCCGGAAACCGTTTAACTGCGAGCGATGACACCAAAGTTCAATTTCACCTCGATACGTTTATTACTCGTGTTGGGCCGCGTCAGGTCGAAACATATCTTTTCGGCGTAAGAGAACAGTATGAATTCGCTCAACCTTTCTTGGCCGACCTGCAGCCACTGATCGCAAATAAAATCGGATTAATGGCTGGGGAATTAAAAGAAGTTGCGGGGCGTCTGCATGAAGTTCCGGTCGACCTGACAGAAACTTCAGAAACAGTGAATTCCGATGGGTTCGGTTATGCCGATGGGTCATGAACTCCAAGGCTAATTTTACCTTTGCAGGCGGTTGATTGAACAGGCGCGGGATCGCCGCCTGTTTTTAATATTTAGAAATATGAATATTGAAAACGAAATATCGAAAAAAGATAATATTCGACCGTTGGCGTTTGGCGTGTA
>JBFZEN010000435.1:0-2682 GCA_041306805.1 bacterium | reverse complement strand
AAAAAGGATGTGGAAACGCTTGGCGCCCACGGCCCGCTTGATGCCGATTTCCTGAGTGCGCTCCTTCACCACCACGGTCATGATATTGGCCACGCCGACGCCGGCTATCACCAGCGTCATGACTCCGATGACACCCATGAAAATGTTGATGCCGGTGAATATTTTTCCCTGTATCGCGATGGCTTTGACCACATCCCACATGGGCACGGCATTCTCGTCCGTGGGATCGAACTTGTATTTCCGTCCCAGCACCCTGCGCACCTCGTTCATCACGAACGGGGTGTCCCCGTCCGTTTCGGGCTTGATGAGCATGCTGCCCAGATACAGTCGTCCGTACAAGCTTTTAAACGTGGAAAACGGGATGATGGCCCTGCGATCGTCCGGCCCGTTGTTCATGGCAGTCTGCAGTTTTTTGGGCAGGATGCCCACGACGGTGAATGGAACGCCGTCTATGGCCACGCTTTTGCCGACGGGATTGGTCTTCCCGAATAGTGTGTCCGCCACAATCGACCCGAGAAACACCGAACGCCTCTTCAATTCCAGGTCTTTTTCATTGAGGAAACGGCCCCGCGCGGCCGGATACATGCGCCGCAGCAGTTCGAACGACGGATACACGCCTTCCATGAAGGTGGACGCGCTTTTATCGCCCTGCCTGAGGCGTATCCATCTCCCCATCTGGGGGCTGATGAGCGCGATTTTGGGGATGCTTTTTTTCAGCAGGATGCAGTCGTCTTCCACGAAACGGATGTTCCTTCCAACGGGAAGCCCCTGGAACTTCTTGCCTGTCTGCCCGCTCCATGTGTAGATGATCCGGTCCGCCGCGTTCGCCATGCCCTCATGCATACGGAATGAAAGACCCTGGCCGAAGGCCATGAGCAGAATCAGGGTGAGCGTGCCCCAGGTGATGGCGCCCATGGTTAAAAGGGCGCGCGTTTTCTGCGTCTTCAAGTCTTCCCAGAATTCATGAATGAGCAATGTGGACATCATCTTGATAGTCCTTTCAGGCCCGCAGGCAGTCGGCGACGTTCAGCCGCGCTGCGCGCCTGGCCGGGAAAAATCCCGAAAGAAAACCGACCAGGCTTAAAATGACAATGGTGATCAATGCCACTTTTAAGGATAAAACGGGACGGCCCACGTATTCATCGATTTTCGGTATCAGCGATATGAGTTTGATGAGCAGCATGGAAATTGTAAATCCGATGATTCCCCCGATGCCGACGATGAGAAAAGCCTCGGTCATGAACTGGCTCATGATGTGCTTTTGCCTGGCTCCGATGGACCGCCGCACTCCGATTTCCCTTGTCCTCTCCTGCACCACCACGTACATGATATTCGCCAGGCCTATGCCCCCCACGGTCAACGTCAGCGCGCCGATGATCAGCATGAAAATGTTCAGCCCCAAAGAGAAGAAAAAGACGAATTTATCCATTTCCGTGGTGTCCCATATCCCCAGCGCCTGCTCGTCTTTCGGATCGAAAATGTATTTTTTGCCCAGCACTTCATAAATGCGCGACTGAACCATCTTGGCCTGCGCGGCATTGCGGGGCTTGTAAACGAGATTTTCAATATACCGGTTGCCGAACGTAGACTCGAACGTGGTGGACGGGATGAACACCCTGTCCTCGTCTCTCGCGTTGTAAGAGGAAGGCTGTGTTTTTTCCTTCAGAACTCCGACCACGAGAAAAGGCGAATCGCCGACCAGTATGTATTTCCCCACGGCTTCCGATTCTTTTCCGAAGAGAAACTCCTTGGCTTTGTAGCCAAGAAAGGCCACGCGCTTCCGCGCCTTCAAATCCGGGTCGTTCAGCCAGCGCCCGCCCGGCTGCGGCCACACGTTGCGCATGGGGGCGTATTCGGGTATGCTCCCGCTGATGTTCGGACGGAGTATCTGTTCGCCGACCCTGACGGGCGTGTTCCATTTGCTGTACTCGGGGCTGATCGCCTCGATTTCGGGGATTTCACGGCGCAGAATATCGGCGTCTTCGGCGCGCAGGCGTATGCCCCGGTCGCGGCCGTAGCCCTTGTAGGCCACGCTCGTCCGCCCCGGCCAGACAATGGCAATGCCCTCGCCCATGCCGTGCATGTTTTTGCTCATGGACACCCTCACCCCGGCGCCGAAGGCCAGGAGGACGATGACCGTCACCGTGCCCCAGATCAGGCCGAACAGCGTCATGGCCGTTCGGGATTTGTACTGGCGGAGATAAAGAAAGATCTCGCTGAATGTGCCGCTGAACGCGCTCATCAGGTGATTTCTTTCACTTCCTTTTCAAGCACTTCCTGCCCCTCTTCCAGTCCGGAAAGGATTTCGATGAATATGGCATCGCTCAATCCGGTCTTGATGTATACGTCCTTTGTCTTCTTCTCGCCCGAGGGGATCCTGACAAAGGCCGAATCATTCCTGAACGTGATCACGCGTTCCGGGATTGCCAGCACGCTGTCCTTCCTGGCGATGATGATGTTGGCATTCGCCGAGAACCCAGCCCTCAAGAGGGCGCCTTCGGTGTCGTCGATGACGATCTCCACGGGGAATACCGTCGTATTTTCCTGCTTTCTGGCCTTGAGTGAAATCAGGCTGACATGCCCCTTCACCGTCTTGCCGGGCAGCGCGCCCACGATCAGCTCGGTCTTGAGCCCTTCCTTGATTTTGCCCACGTCGATCTCGTCCACCGTGCCCTTGAAGAT
>JBFZEN010000434.1:0-9778 GCA_041306805.1 bacterium | reverse complement strand
CTCTTCCGATCTAAAGTAAGAATCAAATACCGCAGGTCTTCGATCAAAATGAGATATAAAAATGCAAACATGAAAAACCGCCTACCATCCAAGCTTTGCTAATTTTATTCATTTTGATCTTTGCATTATATTTTGATTTTTGATCTTTGATATTTGATTTTATTATCCCATGCCACATACTTAAAAAGCGATTTTGTATTTATTTTTTCCCTTTAATATTCTTAATGCTTGCACCCAATATATCCCCTATTTCCCGAAGTTCTTGTGTCAGCCTTTCCGCTTCGGGTTTATGATTGTCCTGTCCGTTCTTCAGCACGCTGACCCACAGAATGCTCTCATTAACCGACTCGAGCGAATGGTTCAGGCAGTCGGCGAAATCCTTGGGACTGCACGCCGACCGGCTCTCCGTGTAGTTCGCGAGTATGCGCGTCCCGCTTTTCAGCAGCCTGTCCCCCGCCCCCCTTCCATCCCCGTCCCCGGGAAATGAATCGACGAAACGGATCAACCTCAGAACCAGAGCGCATAGCCTCCGGTTAAATTCCAATTGAAATTTATCATCCATCAGACCCGCCTGAATTAAAATCGATGTCTTTCGATTTTTAAAGCAAAATGAAGAACCGCGCACCGATTGTCTTCAATCTTCGGCATAAAAAATCACCGGATTGTTCTTTCATATTTTACATCGACTCCGGAAACCAAAGGCAGACATTAAGTTTTAATAAACTTTCAATCTTTTAATCTTCCAATCTTCTGATCTTTAAATTTTTTTTATTTATATTTTGTTATTTTCCTCGAATCCAAAACTCCGTCCCTGTTTTTCAAAACCAGCAGGTATATTCCTCCCGCCGCTTCCCTGCCTGCGTCGTCTTTTCCGTCCCATACGGCGCTGTGAATTCCGGGACCTGCGGCGGCGCCGCAGTCAAGATCACGTATTTTTCCCCCGAGCAGGGTGTACACTCCGAGCGAAACGCCTTCGCCCGCGTCCTCGTCCGACAGCGAAAAACGCAGCGTCGCCCGGGGGTTGAACGGATTGGGGTACCCGCATTCCAACCCCGACGAATTGGGAAAAACCGCCTCCTCCGGCGGCCGGACGCACGCCGTCCCCACGGTCTTCCTCTTACCCCCGGTTTCAAGTTCCTCGATCTGGTACCAGTACGTCCTGCCCGGTTCGGCGCTGTAGTCCCTGAAAAGGTAATTCCGGACCGAAGACGAGTTCCCCTGCCCGGGAATCAGCGCCGTGGCGGCGGCCTCGTACGGACCCTCCTCCCTTTCGGAGCGCAGGACCATGAACCCCGCCGTTCCCAGTTCGCTTTGCGTCGACCAGTGCACGGCCACAACGGCCCCCTCGCGGACGGCATAACACCCCTGCACCCCGACCGACAGCGGCGTGTCGGCGCTGAATTCGGCGTCGTCCGCGTAGCAGGGGCCGCCTTTCTTGTCGTAGATCCTGATCCGGCAGCGCGCCGCGGCGGCGCTGTCCGGGGCCTCGGCCGTCAGCACGACATGCTGCCATTCCCCCGTCGTGTTCGCCTTGACCGGCCCGTCATACCCCGCGGGGCTGTTTCCCGCCGTGTACCAGCTGATGAGCAGCCCCGCCTTGACCGTGTCCGATGCATTGTACAGCCAGGCCTTGAATGTGTACACATTCCCCGGGCTGACGGCCGCGTCCTGATAAAAACCCGTATTGCTCGATTTTCTTGTCAGTTTCGCCGAGGCATCTCCGCCGTGCCTGACGGACGCCTCCCGGGCGAGAATGTTGGCTTCCTTGACCCAGCAGGCCAGATCAGTGTCTGACGACCAGTTTTCCATTCCCCCATCCTGCAGTAAATTGGCCTGGCCCCGCACAAGCCCGCTGAAGAGGCCCGCGCCGAAAAGCCAGCACATCGTCAGCCTGGAAATACCGTTTCGCATGCTTCCCTCCTTGAAATCGAAAATAATAAGAAATTTTAGCGTATTATCGCAATTGTTTTCGCGAATATAGTAAAAATATTTGTGTTTGTCAAGAAATTAGAAGGAAAATACGCGGATTTTGAATATATTTCCAATAAAAAAACCCGGTCTTCCTTTGAAAACCGGGTTTTTAACATGAAATTCGTATTATCTCGGTGGAATGTGATCTGTTAAATCAAATAAGACCTTTATGTTATCACGACAATTCCGTTATAAAAGAAAATTCTATTCCGTTGCCGTATGTCTTTCCTTCAGTTTTTCCTGTATTTCGAGCACCCTGTCCTTGGTCAGGGGGTATTTCCACATGCATACGATGGCCGCAATCATGGCTGCCGTGGGGACGGCGATGTAGAACCACCTCAAAGTGAAAAGCTGCTGCGCGGCCGGATGCAGGTCCGTGCCTTCGAATCCCAGCCTGACAAGCACCCACGAGCTGACCGTCATCACGAACGCGATGGCCAGCTTGGTGAGGAATGCAAAGACGGCGCTGTACATGCCTTCGCGGCGCCGGCCGGTTTTCAGCTCGTCGTAGTCGCATATGTCGCAGTTGAACGATCCGTTCAGCACCCAGCAGGCGCACAGGCCGATGTTGATAATGACGGGCGGCAAAATGGTCAGGTACGGGTGCCTGGGCGTGAACAGGAACCAGCTTGACGCGTAGCCGATTATGCCTATCACCAGGCCTCCGATCAGCACGACCTTCTTGTCGAAACGCTTCCCGAGATACCCGATCGCGAACATGCTCAGAATCTGCGCGCCCGCCTGGATGAACCCGGTGACCATGCCGACCGTGGCCATGAGGTCCTTGTTTCCCTGGCAGGAATGATACAGCGAAATATAGGTTAAGAGCGGGATCATGAAGAACAGGCCGACGAACACGAAGAATGCCGAGCTGATGAGCCGCAGGAACGACCGGTCCCTGAAGGTCATCGCCATCGAACGCCACATGTTCAGCTTTTCCTGGTGGTCCGGCAGCGTGAACCGTTCCTTGCAGAAAAGCGCCGGAACAATGCCGGTGATCAGCATCAGAACGGCGACGATGGAACAGACATATCGCGCGCCGACGACTTCATCGCCGTGCCACACGTTCTTCATCAGGGTGAGTTTGTAGAGCGAGGAAATCGCGATGCCCACGATGAACGACGGCGCCACGCGGAAGATCATCAGCCTGGTGCGCTCGCTGTAATCGGTTTCCAGCTCAAGACCCAGGCCGCTGTAAGGAATGTTCCACAGCGTGAAGGCGGAATAGAACAGCGACGTCATGAGAACCAGGTAAATGATCGGCCACGAACCGCCCGGCTGGTAACGCGGCGTGAACCAGACGGCCGTGAACAGCGCCGACATCAAAATGGCGCCCAGAAAAATCCAGGGCCTCCGCCGCCCCCAGCGCGACCGGGTTTGGTCGGTCATGTTCCCGATAATGGGATCGGTGATGATCTCCACAACGCGGGAGGCTGATTGCGACACGCCGATCCAGAACGGGCTGATCCCCATGCCGACGCCGAAGATCGGATAGGCGAGGCTGGACAGCGCGTTGTTGGCGAGGTTCTCGGCGAATCCGCCGATGCCCCAGGCCAGCTTCCCTCCGAACGACAGCGCGGGTTTCGGGCTCATGAACGCGATTCTCCTTTTTGTTATGGACGGGTTTGCCGGCGAAAAACCGGGGATATGGAACGGAATATACTTTTATTTGAGAAAAAATCAAAGCCTTTCACGAGGCGGTGTTTTTAGCGTTTGACAGACGGGAAATGGATTCGTATATTCCCATTGGTGTGCCTCGCGGCCGATTGTTCCGTTCACATGTTTCCGGTTGAAATGGACATGCAAATTTACCTTTATTACAGGAACGGCCCTTGAACGGCATCGAATGGCTTTTGTCGTTTTTATCGGAATAACAAACAAACGAGGAGGAATGCATCATGAAGAAGGGGTTACTGTTTTGTCTGATGGCGGCGGCCGTGCTGGTATCCGCGTGCTTGTCCGCCCAAACGCCCTACTGGACCGAAGGCTTCGAAGACGCGGCGATTTTCCCGGCCAGCGGCGCCACCACATCCCCCGCGGAAGCGGTGACGGCAAACGGCACATGGATACTGTATTATTCATACCGCACGACCAGCTCCAGCGGCGCCCCCGTGGGAACGGCCGATATCCGGCTGCAGAAAACGGCAAACATCACGGACGCGGGCGGCGGCCCGTACTGCTATCTGACCACGCCTGTCGTGGACAAGGGCGTCGGCACCATTTCTTTCTATGAAGGCCGGGGCAGGCAGATCACCATCGAAAAGTCGACGGACGGCGGAACCACATGGACCGTGGTCGGCGTTGACACGACCACCGCAAAGGCCCAGAACGCGACCGTCATCAACGACTCCAAGGCGAACCGTATCCGCATTTCAGACCGGAGCACTTCGGACGCGGATGTGGACGAATTTTCGATAACCCCGTATGAGGGCTCAGGAGTTGCGGAACGCGAAACGTCGCCGGACGCGTTCACACTGCACCAGAATTACCCGAACCCCTTCAACCCCTCGACGGCCATCCGCTATGAACTGGCCGAAGCGGCCCGGGTCGCCGTGGCCGTTTACAATGCCCGGGGGCAGAGAATGGCCCTGCTTGTCGATTCAAGGCAGTCCGCCGGAACCCATGAGGCCGTGTGGAACGGCACGTCGGACAACGGCTCCCTGCTTCCCAGCGGAATGTATTTCTGCCGCATCGACGCTCCCGGCTTCAGCAAGACCATGAAAATGGTTCTGATGAAGTAAAAACAAGTCCGTTCAAAGCCTCCCGGCCGCCTAAGGTCGGGAGGCTTTTTTTATTGAACAACCCCGTCCCGCACAGGCGCATGCGCGTCCACTTAACGTGAATTGGCCTTCAAATTGCCGGTTCGTCCTTATCCTGCTTCGCATGACAATGGCCTGTCGAAGGACGAACGGGCCGTTCATGCTTCGATCCCGAAAAAAACGGGACAGGCAGGCTCGGCATGAACGGCTATTGACAAGGGAAGCTCCTTGAAAATCAGCCTGTTTTTTTCCTCGTGCTTTTTGGAACATGTCTTCTGAACGCCCGTACGCCCGTCGAGCAATGGGGGGGGTTCGAGCTCGTTCTCAACGGCCCCGAAACCGGCGGCTTCGACTGCGCTTCGCCTTCGAAAGGCAACCACGGACCCGTGCGCGTCGCCAACCGCTTTCATTTCGCCTATGCGGACGGCACGCCTTTCCGGCTGCTGGGAACCACCTGTTACGGATGGATTCACGCCGGACTTCGGGTGCGGCAAAAAACGCTGCAAACCCTTTCGCAATCCCCCTTCAACAAGGTGCGCATGATTCTGCTGCCCACAGAGGAGCCGGAAACCGGCCTGTACCCCTACACGGGAACGCCGCCGAAGGACTGGGACTATTCCCGTTTCAACCCGGCCTTTTTCAGGCATCTCGAGGACGGGCTGCGGGATCTGCCCGCCATCGGCGTCGAGGCCGGCGTGATCCTGTTCCATCCCTATGGTTCGGACGCGTTCGGTTTCTGCGGCCTGCCGCCCGAATCGGACGCACGCTGTCTCCGCTATGTCGCCGCCTTCAGGAACGTGTGGTGGTCCGTAGCCAATGAATTCGACCTGCTCAAGGCGAAGGGGATTCATTTTAAGGGACGCCTTCAAAAAGCCCGTGGTGTACGACGAGGTGGGGTACGAAGGCGACGTCGAATCGCGCTGGGGCCGCCTGACCGGCGAGGAGATGGTGCTGAGATTCTGGCAGTGTGTCGTCTCCGGCACCTGCGTCAGCCACGGCGAGACGTTTTCGAGCGGCGGAGTCTCGTGGACGAGCGACGGCGGGGAATTGCTCGGCCAAAGCCCCTTGCGTATCGCTTTTTTGAAGAAAATTCTGCATGAGGCCCCGGTTCAGGGGCTGGATCCCCTTGACAGGTGGTACCATGCCAATCCGGCGGGCAGGGCCGGGGAATACTACCTGTTCTATTTCGGGAAGGAAACGCCTCGAAGCTGGACCTTCGGCCTTCCGACCAAGGGAACGGAAATGCCTGACGGCACGGCTTTTCATGTCGATATCATCGACACATGGAACATGACCGTGACGCCCGTGACGGGTCTCTTCCATGCGGTGAAACAGGGGCGCTACACCTATGGCTGCCGGGAAAACGGTGAAATCCCCCTTCCGGGCAGGCCCTACCTGGCCCTGCGCATCTACCGGGGGAAGCTTGGCGGGGCATTGCGCAATGCATCGGAGCAATAAGAAGTCAGGCGGAAAAGACCTGCGGTATAGAAGCAGTTTTTCACGCAGGTTCCCGATTTTTTAGCCGTTTACATGGTTATTTGCCCGTTCACATCTTTTCTATTGAAATTATGCCAAAAATTAAGCTGATTAAGGAATTACGGAGGGGAATTCCCGGATGAAGAAGTATGCCTGCATCTGGTCCGTTTTATTCATTTTTCTCTTGCCCTTATCGATCGCTCCGGCCGAATCCACAACGGTTCAGAACTACGACATCCTGTCATCCGATTGCCTTATCCTGCACGTGGCTCAAAACGGCAGCCGTCCCTTCACGCATATCCAAAACGCCATCGACGCCGTTCCATGGAATGAAACGCGCTGGGCCGTCATCCTCGTACACAACGGCCTTTATAATGAAAAGATACGCATCCATAAAAGCCGCATCATTATCAAGGGCGAAGACAGGGAAAAAACGCGCATCGAATATCCCCAGCTCAGGACCGAATTCGAAAAGAATCCCGACAAACTCGGTCCGGGCATCGTCAATATTTTCGCGGACGAGGTGGTTCTCGACAACCTCACCGTGGCCAATACGGCCAATGTGGTCGGCCCGCACCAGTTCGCCGTGTACGGGAACGGCGACCGCATCATCCTGACCAATTCCAGTTTTCTGGGCCTCGGCGGCGATACGGTGTCGCTGTGGGAATCGCTTTACGGCTGTTACTACCACGACAACTGCTTTTTCAAGGGCGCCGTCGATTTCGTCTGCCCGCGCGGCTGGTGCTACATTTCCAATTCCACGTTCTACGAAGTGTCGAAAACGGCCGCCATCTGGCATGACGGACGATGCTGGAAGGATTACCGGTTCGTCATCGCCGATTCGCGCTTCGACGGCGTGGCGGGGTGGAAGCTCGGCCGTTACCACCAGGACGCCCAGTTTTTTCTCTTGAGGTGTTCATTCTCGTCGACCATGGCCGACGAGCCCGTGGCCCCGGTCAACAGGCGGAATCCGAACATCCGCTGGGGCGAAAGGGTGTACTACTCGGGCTGCCGCCGCGACGGAGGCGACTACGCCTGGTTCAAAGACAACCTGGCCGAGGCCGATTCGACGTTGAAGGCCGAATCGATCACGCCGGCATGGACTTTCGGAGGCCGGTGGGACCCCATGCCCATCGTCCGTGAAACGCAAAAAATTTCTTTTTAATCCTGCAAAAACTAAAAAAACCCTGAAGAGGAGGTGATTGGCCCGGAATTGAGGTCGGCAAGTGTGTGTGTCGTCATTCCATCGTGCATTCAATGAGGAGGAGTGCGAGTATGAAAAAGATTTTGTTTGTTGCTGTACTCATCTGTTTCAGCGCCATGGCCCTTCAGGCGGCCACCACCGGCAAGATCACCGGCGTGGTCAAGGCCGCCGAAACGGGCGAACCCGTGATTGGCGCCAACATCATGGTCGTGGGAACCAACCTGGGAACCGTCACCGGCCTGAACGGCGCGTTCGACATCATCGGCGTACCGCCCGGCATCCACAGCGTCCAGGTGACCATGATGGGCTTCAAGAAGGTGACCAAAACCGAATTGAAGGTGTCAGTCGACCAGGTTGCACGCGTGAATTTCAACCTCGATGCCACCGTCATCGAGGGCGAAGCCGTGGTCACCACGGCCGAGCGCGACATTCTGCACAAGGAAATTTCGAGCAACCAGCTCGTGGTTTCCGGCGATCAGATGGTCGAGGCCGCGGGCGTGCGCACGGTCAACCAGTTCCTGTCGAAGCAGCCGGGCGTGATGGACGCCAACAACCTGACCATACGCGGCGGCTCGGCGGAGCAGACGGGCTCGATGGTCAACGGCCTGTCGTTCGTCAACGTGCGCATCGGCAGGGCCGACGCCACCGTGCCCCTGAGCTCGATCGAGCAGGTGTCGCTGCTCACCGGCGGTTTCTCGGCCGAATACGGCAATTACCGCTCGGGCCTCATCAACGTCGTGTCGAAAAGCGGCGACAAGAGCCAGTACAAGGGTCAGGTGACGTATTCGCAGAACACCGCCCACATGAAGCGTTTCGGTAAATCGCTCTACGACCCGACCAACGTCTTCCTGCGCTCTATCATGGATCCCGTCGTGTCGTTCGGGGGAACCGCCATATCGACGGATCCTTCAAAGATCACGGGATGGAGCAAAATTTATTCCGATCCGGCCGAGGCCGCCTATGTCCTGCAGCAGCACCCGACGTTCAACGGCTGGAACGCCATGCGCGACACCTACAACAAGGGCAAATCAACCGACAAGCAGGTGACGGCCCTCGACCTGTACCTGTACAGCGCGTGGCTGCACACGACAGTGCCCGATTTCGACGCCCTGGCGGGGCAGGGCTACACCGTGACCGACGCGCAGAAACAGGCGCTGATCGACCACGCCTTCGAGAAGGAAGGATCCGACTTTGACTTCAACCTCGATTTCGGATTCGGGGGGCCCGTTCCCTTCCTCAGCCGGATGCTGGGCAACTCGACCTTCTTCCTGTCAAACCAGACCACCCGCGTCAATTACATCCAGCCTGTCATTCAGCCTGCCGAGAAGACGGGCACCACGCTGTTGACGATCAAGTCGGAACTCAGCAAAAGCATGACCCTGACCTTGAACGGCATCTACAAGAGAATCCAGGGCGTCGAGGCCACCGTGCCGTCCAACGGGGCCATACCCGACATCGAAAACGGCGGCGGCACCATGGCCGAGAACAACATCGGCGTGTTCTACACGGGGTCCAACACCTCGTCCTCGGCCAGCGACCAGTATTACTACCATGCCACGTATTACTCTCCGAAAGAGCAGACCAACACAGTGTTCGGGGCCAAGCTCAACCACGTGCTCTCGAATAAAACCTTCTACGAGCTGCAGGCGTCCTATGCCTCGGTGAAGGACAACACCAACCCCGAGGTCAATCGTAACCGCACGGCCATCACCAATTTCGGGCCGATATGGGTCGACGAAATGCCCTACGGAGTCATGTTCCTTCCCGATACGGTAGTGGGTCCGAACGGCCAAACAGTGGCATACGACGAATTCGACCTGCTGCCCGGCGTGAGCATCATCAGCAGGCGCTTTCAGTCCAAGACCGGCGAGTACCATGAAAATTCATACACCAAGCAGTTCCGCGCCCGCTTCGACCTCTCCAGCCAGCTGACCAACCACCACTACCTGAAAACCGGTCTCGAGGTCAACTACTTCAGCATCAAGAACGACCTGTGGACGTGGTGGCGCAACCATGACACCATTTACGAGCTTCGTTTCGACCGCAAGCCGGCGCAGTTCGGCGCCTATGTTCAGGACCAGCTGTCGTTCGAGGGCCTGGAGGCCAAGATCGGCCTCAGGGCCGACTATTATTACTCGGGCGGCGACGTGTGGCCCACGGGCGACCCGTACAATACGGCCGCTTTCACCGCGGGCACGGAATGGAACAATCCCGACCAGCTGTACGCCGACCTGCTTGCCGGCAATCCGGTTATCTGGAAACGGTGGGAGGACGTCGACGAGGCGCTGGGCGGCACCTTCCTCGAGAAGACGAAGAACCACCTCGCCATCAGCCCGCGCCTGGGCCTGTCCTTCCCCGTGACGGAACG
>JBFZEN010000433.1:0-3094 GCA_041306805.1 bacterium | reverse complement strand
CGCGCGACTTGATTACGGGTGAGAGTTCCCTTCTGAACGACCCCTCTGGCAGCCGGGCTCTGAACTTCCTCTCTGCGGCGCCAAATTCCCTGACCCGGTTCATCCTTCCGCGCGGCAGGCCGTCGGCCACCACGAGAAGGTCGATGTCGGAATCGGGCCGCGGCGTGCCCCGGCCGAAAGAGCCGAACACGGCCAGTGAAACCAGCCTCCCGCCGTATGTTTCGCGGCACGCGTCCAGCAGAATATTCTTGATGTCCTCATTCGACATAAACTGTTCTACTTATAGAATTCCGTTATTTTCCCGATCACGAAATCCTGCATCTCCCTGGTCAGCTCCGGGTAAATCGGCAGGGCCACGGTGTGCGCGGCCGCGTGCTCGCTGTTGGGAAAATCGCCGTGCTTGTACCCCAGAAACCTGAAGCATTCCTGTTCATGGAAGGCAACCGGGTAATAGACCTCGTTCCCGATCTGGTTGTCGCTCAAAAATTTTCTCAGGGCGTCGCGTTTATCGGGCACGGAGATGACGTATTGGTTGTAGATATGGTGCTTCGCTCCGTATACCGCAACGGGCTTGACGATTCCCGGAACGGAGAGATTCGCGTCGTAATACGCGGCGTTGCGCCGCCTGGCTTCGTGCCACGACTCCAGATGCGGCAGCTTGACCGACAAGACCGCGGCCTGGACGGGATCGAGCCTGAAATTGCCTCCGATGAGCGAATGGTAGTATTTGGGCGCGGCCCCGTGGTTTCTCAGTTTTTTCAGTTTTTCGGCCAGCACGGCGTCTGACGTCACCACCATGCCGCCGTCGCCTATGCCTCCCAGGTTCTTGCTCGGGAAGAACGAAAAACAGCCCATGGTTCCAATGGATCCGGCTTTCCTGATTCCAGCCGTTCCGGGATAGGTGGAACCGATGGCCTGGGCCGCGTCTTCGATGACGGGAATGCCGCGCTGTCCGGCGGTTTTCAGGATGGGGTCCATATCGGCGCATTGGCCGTACAGATGCACGGGAAGCACGGCCTTGACTTTCTTGGCCTCGCCGGAATGATTTTTGAACCATTCCGAAAGAAGCGCCGGGTCGAGGTTGTATGTTTTGGCGTCGACGTCGACGAAAACGGGGGTCGCCCCCAGCCGCGTCACGACGCCGGCCGTGGCGAAAAACGAATACGGCGTGGTGAGCACCAAGTCGCCCCGCCGCACGTCCAGGGCCATCAGCGAGACGAGAAGCGCGTCCGTGCCCGAGGTGACGCCGATTCCATGCAGGGCTCCGGAATAGGCGGCAACCTGTTTTTCCAATTCTTCGACTTTGGGGCCCATGATATAGGCCGTCGAATCGATCACGTCCATGACGGCTTTCTTGATTTCCGCGTCGAGCGTGGCAAGCTGCGCTTTCAGGTCGAGCAATGGCACTTTCATGTGTTTCTCTATCCTTTCCGGTTGTTGAATTTGACGGGTAATGGAACGGTTTTAATTGAGATCGAAATGCTTAACAAGCGCTGAAACGATGCGCTCCGACACGTTCCCGTCCCAGAATTCCGGAATACTTTTTTTCACGGGGACGCTTGTCAGCGCTTTTTCGCAGGCCTGAAAGACCCGCTCCGGATCGGTGCCCGCCAACGTGTTGGTTCCCTGCTCGATGGTGACCGGCCTCTCCGTGTTCTCCCGCAGCGTGAGGCAGGGCACGCCGAAGTAAGTCGTCTCCTCCTGAACGCCCCCCGAGTCGGTGAGCACCAGCCGCGCGTTCTTTTCGAGTTTCAGAAAATCGAAATAATCGAGCGGTTCGGTCAATAGGAGTTTTCCGTTTGCCTCGTGATCTCCGGCGATCTTGAATTCGTTGAGCTTCGCCTTCGTGCGCGGATGAACGGGAAAAACGACGGGCAGGCGCTCCGACAGGGCGCGCAGCATCCTGAAAAGGGCGCCCAGGTCTTCGCGGTCGTCGACATTGGAGGGCCGGTGCAGGGTGATCAGCGCGTATTTCCCCTTTTCCGCGCCCAACCGTTCCAGAGCGCCCGACGCGTTTATCTTGTCTTCATTCATGATCAGCGATTCTATCATCACATTGCCGACGAAATGGATTTTCTCCATTGGGACTCCTTCGCCGAGAAGGCTGTCGCCGCCGTCCTTGCATGTGGTAAAGAGGATGTCGGACAAATGGTCGGCCACGATGCGGTTGATTTCCTCGGGCATGTCCCGGTCCCGGCTTCTCAGGCCCGCCTCGATATGGGCCACGGGGATGTGCTGTTTCGCCGCCACCAAAGCGCAGGCCAGGGTGGAATTCACGTCGCCCACCACGGCCACGAGTCCGCATTTTCTTCCGGCCGCGGCCTTTTCGAATGCGATCATGATTCTGGCCGTCTGCACGGCGTGGCTGGCCGAACCCACTCCGAGATAGACGTCGGGATCGGGAAGGCCCAGGTCCTTGAGAAATGATTTCGACATTTTATCGTCATAATGCTGGCCCGTGTGGACGAAAACGGGGTTGAACAATCGAAGACGGCGCTTCATCGCGTTGAGCACGGGCGCCACTTTCATGAAATTCGGCCTGGCCCCCGCCACGACGAACACGTCGAGAGGGGGTTTCACCGATTGTGGCCGGCCCTTCCCGGGTCCAGCAGATTCCTCGATTCATGACGCAGATTCACGAGGGTCTTGAAAAGCAGCTCATTGAACCCGTAGTCCTTGTCATCCTTCATGTACAATTCGGCCAGCATTTCCCTGAACCGCAGCATTTCCCTTGTCCTGCCCCTCCATTTGGAATCGCATACGGTCAAGTCAATCAGCTCAAAAGCCCTTTCGTAGCACAGGTTGACTTTCGCGGCGTCGTTGTTCTTAATCCAGTTCCCCGCCCGGTTCAACTCGCCGGCGATGTTCAAAACCTGATTCCCGGCTGACAGGGAAGACCATTTTTCAAGGGATAGATTGGGATGAAGGCGATTCAAAATCGATGGGGATTATTTATTTCAACAGGGCGTGCACGGTTTCTTCGATTTTTTGCCTGACCGAACGGTCCAGCACTTCCATGCTCTTGTTGTTCTGCGCGGGGCGTACGTTGATGAACGAGGTGAACTCGAGAAACGGGTCTTTCTCAGCCTCTTTG
>JBFZEN010000432.1:0-7056 GCA_041306805.1 bacterium | reverse complement strand
AACGGGGCTGCGTTCCGACCTGATTCATGAGTTCTGGCCCAAATCGGCCGCAGAAGGCAAGCCCGCGCGGGAATAAACCATGGCGAAGGTACGTCTCACAAAGACCGAATTGAAGCTTCAAAAGGACAATCTCAAGCGCTTCATGCGGTACCTCCCGACGCTTGAACTCAAAAAGCACCAGCTCCTGGCCGAAATCCGCAGAATTCAGAGCACGGTGGATCAACTTCAGAACCGCATCCTCCTGGCCGAGCATGAAATCGAACCGTGGGCGGACGTATTTTCCGCCTACGGCGGTTTTTCCGGCCTGATTCGCATACGCGAAATCAAAGCCTCAGAAGGAAACATCGCCGGCATCGCCATTCCCGTCCTCGTGGAAGTGTCGTTCGAGGAATCCGAATACGACATGGCTCGAACACCCCTGTGGGTGGATACCGCCCTGCCTCTGGTTTTCGCGCAGATGCGCCGCCACATCGAAAAACGGTACGCCGAAAGGCAGCAGGAAATTTTGCGTGAGGAATTGCGCGTAACCATTCAGCGGATCAAGCTGTTCGAAAACGTCAAGATCCCCGAAGCCAGGGAAGCCATACGGGTGATACAGATTTTTCTGGGAGATGTCCGGACGGCCGAAGTGGTGAGGGGAAAGATCGCCAAAGCGAAAATCATCGAAAAATCCCTCCGGGCGGTGACGCCATGATTGTCAAGATGAAAAAGGCCACTCTGCTGGTCAGCGCGAAACAGCGCGAAGAGGCGTTGAAACGTCTCAGAAAGCTGGGTGTGCTTCACGTCAAGACCGAGGCCTCCCCCCAGTCGGAAGAGATCGACCGGCTTCGGGCGGAGGCGGCGCGGACGGAGAAAGCGCTGTCCCTGCTTGCCGCAGGACATTCTGCGACCTGGAGCGGTCAGGCCGGCCGCGCCGAGAACATCGTTTCAAAAGTTCTGGATCTATCGAAAAAACGCGAATCCGCCTCCGCGCAGCTGGCTGAAAAAAGGGCCATGCGGGAGTGGTTCCGGCGGTGGGGCGATTTTTCATGGTCTTCCGTCCAGGCCCTGTCCGATGCAGGCGTATTCCTGAGGCTGTACACGGCCGACAAAAACGCGTTGAAAAACCTGCCCGAAGACGGGCATGCCGTCGTCCTCGATAAAACGGGCGGATCATTCCGCATCGCCCTTTTCGCCCTGTCGCCCGGCGTCAGGCTCGACATCATGGAGGAAGCCATACCGGCCGCAGAGGTTGCGGATCTTGAAGCGGACATACGCCGCCTCGAGTCGGAGCTGGCCTCGGCCGTATCGGACCTGGCGGTCATGGCCGGGGAGAGGGGCCTGATCGCCGGATACCTGGGCCGAATCAAGAAGCAACTGGAATTCGTTTCGGTGTTTTCAGGCATGGGCGTGGAAGACCGCTTCGTGTACCTGCAGGGGTTCTGCCCACGCGAGACCGTGCCGGACTTGAAAAAAACGGCGGAACATGAGGGATGGGGAACCGTGTTCGATGATCCGGACGATCCGGCCGAGGTCCCGACCTTGATACGGAATCCGAAATGGATACGCATCATCGATCCGCTGGTCAAATTCATGGGCACCCTTCCCGGATACAACGAGAAGGATATCAGCCTCTGGTTCCTCCTGTTCTTCACCCTCTTTTTCGCCATGCTGATCGGGGACGCGGGATACGGCCTGGTCTTTCTGGCATTGACGTTTTTCGCCCGGAAAAAAGCGGGAAAAAAGGCGCCGCCGGAATTTTTCCGCCTTCTCATCATGGTCAGCTCGGCCACGGTGGTCTGGGGGGCCGCCACCGGCACATGGTTCGGCGCTCCGCAGATTGCGCGCATGCCCTTTTTCAGGAGCCTGGTCGTCCCCCGGCTTGACGCATCGGCGGCCGGCAGCGGTGAATTCATGATGTACCTGTGCTTCGTCATCGCCGTGGTTCAGCTGACTCTGGCCCATGTGCTCAGCGCCGTAAAAATCGCCAATTCCCCCCGTGCACTCGCCGAATTGGGCTGGATATGCATTTTATGGCCGGTCTTTTTCCTGGCCGGCAATCTGGTTCTCGACCGGCCCATGCCCGCCTGGACGGGCATCGTCTTTCTGGCCGGAGCCGCCCTGACTCTGGTGTTCACCCATTTCCAGAGGAATGTGTTCAAGGGGATGCTGCAAACGCTGAGCAGCCTGCCCTTTTCCATACTGGGCTCGTTTTCGGACACGGTTTCGTATCTCAGGCTGTACGCCGTGGGCATTGCCGGGGCCACGGTATCTGCGAGTTTCAACGGCATGCTTCTGGGTTCGATGGACGGTTTGCTGAACGGCATCCTGGGCGCCGTCGTGCTCTTTTTCGCTCACGCCCTGAATATCGTTCTGGGATGCATGTCGGTGATCGTGCATGGCGTGCGCCTTAACCTTCTGGAATTTTCAGGCCATCTGGGCATGGCTTGGACGGGCAGGCCGTATGAGCCGTTCAGGGAATAATTCGTGATGCGGATCCATTCTGCGGTACGACACCATTGACAAAAGAAAGGAAAATGGATTATGGCCAATTTGGGTGACATGAGTATTTCTTTGGGGCTGTCGGCCCTGGGCTCGGGCCTGGGTGTTTGCGCCGCGGGACAGGCAGCCATCGGTGCATGGAAAAAGGCTTTTGCGCACAACAAGGCCGCCCCCTTCGCCTTGGTCGCTTTTATCGGCGCCCCTCTGTCGCAGACGATTTACGGGATGATTCTGCGCAACGCCATCCTCAAGGCGCCGTGGGGTCCCGACACGACGCTGATGCAAATCCTCACGGGAGCTTTCTCCGGAATCGCCATCGGATTTTCGGCCTGGGGGCAGGGAATGATCGGCGCCAAGGCATGCGACGCGCTGGGGGAAACGGGAAAGGGATTCGGCAATTACATCATGGCCATCGGCATCATCGAAACCGTGGCCTTGTTCGTTTTGGTTTTCACGATGAATGGGCTGCCGAAATAGATATTGCCTGATGGCGCAATAATCGTGTTGCATTTTCTGATATTTTTTCTTATAGTGAGATAAGATATTTTCGGGTTCAGAATCCCATCCGGATTTCTGGAGGCATTCGTTCTGATGGTCGGGCCGCCATTGCACCTTGCAGGTGCAGTGTCGTTTTTATCATGGAGGCCTGGAAACATCATGAAACGATTTCTTTTTTTCCTTCTCCCCATTTTCATCATCTTGACAATAGGCATGGCCGTGTTCGGCCTGCTGCAGGTTCGGTTCGAAGAAGATAAAATGATCGACGACTTGCGCAGAAAGGCGAAGGCCATCGCCGAGAGCATCGACGCGTCTTCCCTGCATCTGTTCATGGAGAGGGACACAATTCTGGCCCACCGCATTGTGGACAGCTTCCAGAAACGAGAACGACTTCAGGGATGCGCCCTGTTTGACAGCACCGGGGCCGTTCTGGCCGTGACCGATCGAATTGCGGAATCGACCAAGGCGGACAAGCCCCACCATGCCGTCGTCCTGGAGAAGGGCGTACCATACGAGGGATGGACCGAACTGAACGGCAGCCGCTTTTTCGTTTACGCCGCACCCGTTATCGGCGAAAACGGTTCGCGTCTCGGCATCGTGGAAATTCTGTATGACACCTCGTACCAGTATCCCGTCCTGACCGTTCTGTGGCGCCGGCTCAGCGTCGCATTGATCGTGATGCTGGCGGCTATCGTGGCATCCCTCTTTGTCATCCAGCGGAAGCTGTTCACCGTGCCGGTGCTCAGGCTGACCGAATGGTTTTCCCGGTTCTACAGGGACGAAACCGATTCCATGCATCCTCTCAGAACAACCGGTGAATTGGGCAGGCTGGCCAGCGAAGTCGAGCAAATCGCGCTCAGTCTGAGAGTGGCGAGAAAATCCATATCCAGCAAGGCACGAGTCCGCCTCAGCCAGGAAGAACGGTGGGACGATTCAAAACTTCGGAACCTGGTTCACGCCAAGCTTGGGGTCAATGCGTTCTTCGTCGTATCCAACCGTGAGCCTTACATTCATGAATTCGACCTTTCCACGGGCAAGGCCCGTTGCGTCAGACCCGCCAGCGGTGTGGTCACGGCCATCGATCCCATTCTCAGGGCATCCGGAGGAACATGGATAGCGCACGGCAGCGGTACGGCCGACAGGCAATTCGTCAATTCGAAGGACAAATTGGGTGTGCCCCCCGATGACAACCGGTATATTCTGAAACGCATCTGGCTGAATAAGCAGGAGGAGGACGGGTATTATTTCGGTTTCTCCAACGAAGGATTGTGGCCCTGGTGTCACATCACGCATACCCGGCCCATATTCAGGGCTGACAATTGGAACATGTACCGCGACGTCAATCGCAAATTCGCGGATTCAGTGCTTGACGAACTTCCCGTAAAAAATCCGTATATTTTCATCCAGGATTATCATTTCACCCTTTTGGGCAGGATGATCAAGGAAAAACGCCCGGATGCATCCGTCGCATTGTTCTGGCACATCCCCTGGCCCAATCCCGAAATCGTGGCCATCTGCCCCTATTATGCGGAAATTTTGGACGGCATGCTGGGATGCGACCTCATCGGGTTTCACGCCCAAGTGCACTGCAATAACTTTTTGGAATCGGCCAACCGTTTGCTCGAATGCCGCGTGGACGGAGAACGATTCAGCGTCGTCCGAAACGGAAAAGAAACCATTATCCGCTCCTTCCCCATCAGCATCGACGCGTCGATGGACAAGCCGGAAGCCGAAAGCCGTGCCGATGTGGACCGGCTTATCAAGGAATTCAACCTTGAAGGGAAGACGATCGCCCTGGGCGTGGACCGTATCGATTATACCAAGGGCATCATCGAACGCATCCTTGCCGTCGACCGGTTCCTCGAGAAATACCCCGAATACAGGCGAAAGTTCGTTTTCATCCAGATCGCTGCGCCGAGCCGGACGCACATCAAACGCTACCACGACCTGAGCGGCGAGATCGATGAGCTGATCGAAAAAAAGAATTGGAAACATTCCGACGGCGACTGGAAACCCATTCTCTACCTGCGCCGTCATTTCACGCCCGATGTAATTCATCCCTTCTACCTTCTCGCGGACCTTTGCATCGTCAGTTCACTGCACGACGGCATGAATCTGGTCGCCAAAGAGTATGTTTCAGCCAACCGGAACCGGAACGGTGTGCTGCTCCTGAGCACATTCACGGGGGCGGCCAGGGAACTGGTCGACGCCGTGCCCATCAATCCCTATTCCATCGAGGAATTTGCCGACAAAATCAGGCAGGCGGTCGAAATGCCCGCCGAGGAAAAACGCTCCCGGATGAAGAGCCTCCGAAACACGGTCATCGAATACAATGTATACCGCTGGGCGGGCAACATCATCACCGAATGGACCGGCCTGCAGCCTTCAGCACCTGTCGGCGAATCGCCGAAAGGGGCATGATGTTCGGCATGCACCCCGAAACAGCCGACTTGGTGATTAAAAAGGGAGCCCCCTTTCTTTTCATTCCCGCATGCTACTTGATTGGCCTGCTGATGCGGAAATTTTTATTTTCGCGCCTTACCCGGATAGCCCGTCAGACTCCTTCCCAACTCGACGACTTGGCCGTATCAGCCTTAAGGACGCCGTTCATCCTCGTGGCGTTGATGCTGGGATTTTACCTCTCCCTGCGGTTTTCGTCCGTGCCAGAGAACGTGATGACCGTCATGGGAAAAACCCTGCTCATCCTCTCGGTTGTTTTCGTGATCCTGGTCGTTTCCAATTTTTCCGTGGAGGCCGTGAAGCGGTACGGACAGCGTTTCGAAGGCCGGCTGCCCCTCGCATCCTTGACCCAGCACCTCATCCGCATCGCGCTTTTCGGACTGGGGCTGTTGATCGTGCTGAACACGCTCGGTATCTCCATCACCCCGCTTCTGGCCACGCTCGGCATCGGCGGGCTGGCCGTGGCGCTGGCCCTTCAGGAAACGCTGTCCAACGTGTTTGCGGGCTTTCTTATTCTGGCCTCCCGCCAGATCCGGGTCGGTGATTGCATCAAACTCGAAACGGGAGATACGGGGTGCGTCGTCGATATCGGCTGGCGCACAACAACAGTGCGCATGCTCGCAAACAACATTGTGATCGTTCCCAATTCCAAAACCGCCAACTCCCTGATCGTCAACTATCATCTTCCCGAAAAGGAGCTCGCCGTACTGATCGACTTGGCCGTGCACTACGACAGCGACCTACGGCGGGTCGAAGCCACAACGATCGAAGTCGGCAGGGACGTGATGCGCACTGTGAACGGCGGCGTCCCCGATTTCGATCCGTTTATCCGTTTCCACACCTTCGGCGACTCCGGCATCCAATTCACCGTTATTATGCGCGCCAGGGAATTCGTCGACCAGTACCTGATCAAGCACGAGTTCGTCAAGCGCCTTCATGAACGGTTCCGCCGTGAAGGCATCATTATTCCCTATCCCATGACCACGGTGATCCTGAAAAGCGGGGATTCCGTCGACTCACTCAGTACTCAAACCTCTCCGAAACCGGAAGCGGGGTGCCACTGACCATGGTTCACCTTTACAAAGACTGGAACCGAATCGAAAGCCGTTTTAAAAAAGCAACCGTCCCTCTTTTTCTGGACTACGACGGCACGCTCACGCCTATCGTGGACCATCCGGACCGCGCCGTGCTGTCGGAGCAAATGAAAAACGTCCTCATCTCCCTGTCCAATCTGCCTGGAATCCGTATGGCGGTGGTCAGTGGGCGTTCGCTGTCGGACCTCAAGAAACGGATCGGCATTAAGAAAATCGTGTATGTGGGGAACCACGGCCTTGAAATCGAGGGCCCGCATTTTAAATACACCCCCCCCTGCCAGATTCTTATGCACGCCGCCTTGCCTTGCTGCGAATCAGGCTGCAACGACTCGTGAAATCCTTTCCGGAGTCCGAATTGGAAAACAAGGGATATACCCTGAGTCTCCATTATCGCCGGCTCAATCCCTTGCACATAACGGCTCTGCTTGATGAGGCGCGTCGCCTCGCAGAACCTTTCCGCCGTTCGGAGGCGATTGGCATCCGCACCGGCAAGATGGTCCTTGAAATCAGGCCGTTCGTTTCG
>JBFZEN010000431.1:0-3120 GCA_041306805.1 bacterium | reverse complement strand
AACGGCGACAATTCCGATTTCGTGATCATAGCCGGAGGAGAGGCGTTTACCCTCGCCCCGGGATCCGCGCATTACACGGAGGTATGGTTCGTTCCCACCCGGTCGGGCATCAAAAATGCATACCTGAGAATCTCCAGCAATGATCCGGATGAAAGTCCCATCGATATCGTTTTGAGCGGAAACTGCCTGGCCCCGGACATCGGCTGCTCGGTGGAGGAATGGAATTTCGGTTCCTTCGACGTCGGCAGTACTGCGGTGATATCCTTCGTGATCACCAATACGGGAAATATAAACCTCAACGTCTCCTCGACGGCAATCACGGGCGCGAACGCATCGGAGTTCAGCTTCGGCGGCCCCGGATCCTACTCACTGGCGCCCGGCGCCACGTATACGATGATGGTGCGGTTCAGCCCACGCAGTGCGGGCGGCAAGGAGGCCTTGCTTCAATTCGCCAGCAACGATCCGGTGGACAATCCCTTGAACATCCCCTTATATGGAAACGCCGTTTCGCCCGGCGGAATGATGCCGGACATTTCCACCGAGACTCCGGCCAAGAATTTCGAACCGGTTTACATGGGCGGTTATCGCGACGAGACCCTTTTTATCGGCAATCACGGATCCGCCGATCTCACGGTATCCGCCACCGAAATCCTGGGCACCCATGCCTCGGATTTCATCGTCCGAAACGGCGGCGGAGCGTTCACCCTGGCCCCCGGGGGCGATAGGGAGATCACCGTGCGCTTCGCCCCCACGGGCGAGGGAGACCGAAACGCCTCGCTGAAAATTGTCAGCAATGATCCGGATGAAAATCCGTTTTACATACTCCTGTCAGGGCAAGGCCGGATATCCACGCAATCCATTCCGGATATCGAGATATCCCCCGCCTCCTTGAACGCGGCCGATTCGGGCACGCTCGATCTGGTTATCAAGAACACCGGTAACTCGGATCTGACCTTCGACATTGTCGAGAACAACCTGCTCAAGAACGGCGGATTCGAAAGCGGCTTCACCCCCTGGATCGAGGAAGACTACGTGAACGCCGGCTTGATCATTCAGGACAACAGCCAGCACCACAGCGGTAACCACTCGGCCAAATCCACGGGCGACCACCTGGTCAACTACTGGGAATTGCAGTTGAAACAGTGCGGCTTCCAGGTCTCAGACCGCCAGGCCTACGCGGTTTCATTCTGGGGAAAGACGCAGAAAGCGCGGACCGTCTCCGTGGGGCTGTGCAGGGAAACCGCGGACTGGAACGACATATCGGAACGGCATACGGCTTCGCTGACCGCGTCCTGGCAGTATTTTTCCTACACGCTTCACGTGAACATACCCGCGGGGGTGCCCAACCCCCTGCCCCCCGCGGACACCCGCTTCTTCTTTTCGAACATAGGAACGGACCTGACGGCGTTCTGGATCGACGACGTGAAACTGCAGACCACGGCGACGGCCTCAGGCTGGCTGTGCTGCGGATCCGCTTCGGGTACTATTGCTCCAGGAAGCCAGAATACGTTAAAAATATCCTTTAATCCGGGCAATCTGGCCAACGGCACCTATCAGGCGAATCTGGTCATCCAGAGCAACGACCCGGACGAGCCTTCCATCACCGTTCCCGTGACGATGACAGTGAACACCAGTTCAATTGAAAATCCCGGAGATCGAAGCATTCCATGCGTCCAAACACTCCATCAGAACTACCCGAATCCCTTCAACCCCGCCACCACCATACAGTACTCCCTGCCCCATTCATCGGATGTGCGACTGGCCGTGAATGACGCTTTGGGCAGGGAGGTGGCTGTTCTTGCGGAAGGGCGTCAGCCTGCAGGCGAGCACCGGGTGGTATTCAGCGGTCAATCGTTTGAAAGCGGCATGTACTTTTGCAGGCTCGAGGCGGATTCGAGACTGTTCACGATGAAAATGCTTCTGCTCAAATAGAGATCGGGCAATACGCTTTAGGGAATGCGCCGGCTGCGTCGGAACAAACACGGTCATGGGAAAAAAAAGCCCCGTCCACGATCAGGGACGGGGCTTTTGCTGGTAAAACCGTTCGTTCACTCTTTGTTGATTGACCCCAGAATGGCCGTCATCTCATCTTCATGCTTTTCCCCGGCCTCGGGCGTGCCGTAATAGATCAGAATGAAAACCTGCTTATCGTCCGGCGAAAAAACGGCGGCGGATACGTCGACCGCGTCCCCGTCCCCGTCTTTTCCCGTCCCGTCCACGCTCAGAAAATCAATTCCGTTGATCTCGTTGTTCTCGGCCTCCCCCGTTTCAAGACCCGTGACCAGCGATGAAACGATTTCATCCAGGGCGTCCAGCGCGTCGTCCAGTTTGACGCCCTCCTCAAGGGCCCAGAGGCCGAGATAGATGGATGAATCCGCCGGGCATGCGTGCAGCAGATTTTCATCGGCTTCGGTTTCCCAGCCATCCGGAAACGTGATCGAAAAAACCGGATTTCCGGAAGGATAGACGATGGTATTTCCCGAGCCGGTGTCGCCTGCCGCAGGAGCGGTGAAAGCCATTGCCATTGCGGCCATGGTGCACAGAATGAAGGCGTTTCTTTTAAACATGTTTTCTCCTATGATATTTGAGGATGCGTGATGCCGAACGAAACCTATTTTAATCATATTCAACCGGAATTCCAATCCATTTTTCCGGTTTTATTATAGAAAAAAGCCGGTGTTTCAACCCGTGTCGGGGCTAAAAAGACGGCTTGAACAAAAAGGTTGACATTCTCCTCCATTTATATTATTTTTTATTGTTTAGCCGCATTGATCACGATTGTGCGGCTCCGTGACGCACGGGGGACGGATTGGCGGACCGGACCATGCGTCGTTTCAAGATCCCCTTTCCCATTGCATTATAACACCTATTTGCGGATTCCGTGCAATCGCCCTTTTTCGTTTGCTTCTTTTATTTATTATAAGGAGAAGACCATGAAACCGGCAAAACTCCTTCTGGCTGTTATTCTGGGTTTGGCGGCTTTTAAACCGTCTTTTGCGGCTCCGGAATACATCGCCAATTTCGCCAGCTTTCCAGCCTACCCCTACAATACCGCGGCCTACAAGCAGGGCGGCGCCTTCGTCGGCTGCGGCCCGACCACGGGCGCCATGATGTTCGGCT
>JBFZEN010000430.1:0-5265 GCA_041306805.1 bacterium | reverse complement strand
CTCTTCCGATCTCGGAATCACCTTCGTCAGGAACCTGGTGCAGGAAATGCATGTTCCCCGGCTTTCCACTTTCGGTTTGACCAGGGACAAGTTCCCTGAATTGATCGGAAAATCCCAAAAGGCGAGCAGCATGAAGGGCAACCCGATAGAGCTCACAGACGAGGAATTGGGGAAGATTCTGGAAATGGAGGAGGAATATTAACTGAAGCAATTCAAAAATCAAAAATTAAAATAAAAAAAACGCATATAACGCGGAATGCGGAACTCGGAAAAAGGACCCCGAATGGTTGAGTGCAAACACATCCTCCTGCCGTATTATCCCCATTGCTTCATCTGCGGGACGGAGAATCCCAGGGGATTGAAATGCCGTTTCACGGTCGAGGGAGACACGGTGACATCCTCCATCGCCACCGAACCCTGGATGGCGGGGTATGAGGGCGTGGTGCACGGGGGCATCATCGGATCCCTGCTCGATGAGGCGCTGGTCTGGGCGGCCTATGCCAAAACGGGACGGTTCGGAGTGACGGCCGAAATCCAGATTCGTTTTTTACGGCCTTTACCCATTGGCGTGAAGTGCACGGTGGAAGGAAGAATGAAGGAAGACAGGGGAAGGATATGGACGGCTGAAAGCAGGATTTTCGAGGATGCCGACCGGATCATTGCCAAAGCAGGCGGAAAGATCATGCCCCTGAGCGGAGAAAAAGAAGAGGAATTCAGAGCACGGATCAGGAAGCACAAGGGTTGAAAAATCAACATGGATGGATTCCGGAGTTTTGTTTTCTCCGTTTTTATTGTGTAAATTGATTCGGGATGACATCAATAGGGCGGATTCTCATCAGGCAATTTGAAGGGCGAATTGTGCGGGAAATCGATGTAGCCAAAATCACCGAAGCCGTATCCAAGCTGTGCGTCGAGGCCAATACCGCGCTCGGCGACGACGTTCTTCGAACCCTGTCCGCCGCGCGGGATGCCGAGACGTCGCCTTTGGCCAAGGAGGTTCTGGAACGCATCCTCCTAAACGCAAAAACGGCGCAACGGGAGTGCATTCCCATGTGTCAGGACACGGGTTTTGCCGTGGTGTTCATGGACATAGGCCAGGATGTGCACCTTTCGGGAGGCGATCTAAAGACGGCCGTGAACGAGGGCGTCAGGCGCGGATATCAAGAAGGATATTTCCGAAGCTCCATCGTCGGCGATCCCCTCCAGAGAAAGAACACGGGAGACAATACGCCCTGCGTGCTGTACACTGAAATCGTCCCGGGCGACCGGGTGACGATACGAATCGCGCCGAAGGGAGGGGGCGCCGAGAACATGAGCGACATGCGCATGCTGACCCCGTCAGCGGGCGTGGAGGGCGTCAAACAATTCGTCATCGAAACAGTGCGAAACGCCGGAGCCAATCCCTGTCCTCCAATCGTGGTTGGAGTCGGCATAGGAGGCACTTTTGAAAAATGCGCCCTGCTGGCGAAAAAAGCCATTTTCAGAACGCTGGGTCAAAGGAATCCCGATGCCGCCTTTGCATCACTCGAGAGGGAATTGCTGGAAAAGGTAAACGCGCTGGGCATAGGCCCGGCCGGATTCGGCGGAAAGACGACGGCACTCGACGTTTTCATCGAGGCGCAACCCTGCCATATCGCCAGCCTTCCCGTAGCCGTGAACCTGCAATGCCATGCGGCGAGGCACAAGGAAATAAAAATATAGTCCAGAGTTCCGAGTTCAATGTTCCGGGTTCCGAAAAAATGGTACCGGGCACTCGGTACTCGGAATATTGAACTCGGAACGCGGATCGTTGATCTCCGGTCCACTTCGCTGGGACCTTCGATCAATGACCTTCGGCCCAGTACCAAGAACCGATTACCAATCACCGACAACCATGAAAACAATTCAACTACAAACACCATTCAATGACGCTTCCATTGAGCCATTGAAAAGCGGAGATTCCGTCCTGATTTCAGGCGTCATCTACACGGCCAGGGACGCGGCGCATAAGAGAATGGCGGAGGCGCTGGACAGGGGAGAAGCGCTGTCCGTGGACTTGAACGGGCAGGTGCTGTTCTACGCGGGGCCGGCGCCCGCCAAACCGGGCCGCGTCATCGGGGCGATTGGACCCACCACCAGCGGCAGGATGGATCCCTACACCGTCCGCCTTCTGCGGGAGGGGTTGAAGGGCGTGATAGGCAAGGGCGTTCGTTCCGGGGAGGTCCGCAAGGCAATGCTCGAGTACAAGGCCGTGTATTTCGGCGCCATCGGGGGAACGGCCGCGCTGTTATCGAAGACGGTCCAGTCGGCCGAACTGATGGCATATGAAGACCTGGGACCGGAGGGGATATACAAATTGGTGGTGGAAGATTTCCCCGCTATCGTGGTTTACGACGTGCACGGCGGTGATTTATATGAGGAAGCCTTAAAAAAGCACAGGCGGGCTGATTGAGCATGACAGGGTGAGACCTGCCGTCCTCTGATATGCGGCTTGCAGTAGAATAAAACCATGTCTTTGCGAGTCCCGCCCGTGGCGGGACGAAGCAGTCTCATTTTTGCAATTATAATTTATTGAACAAATCTTCCCATGCCGGATTGAAACCATCAATACATTCGATTTTCTTTTGCCTTGAGCCTCCTTTGATCTGTTTCTCCCTTGAAATTGCCGAATAGCTGTCCGAGAATATTTCGTAGTAAACCAATTGGTCGACATTGTATCTGGATGTGAATCCCGGCGCCATTTTTTGTTTGTGCTGATAAATCCGTTTATTTAAATCACTGGTAACCCCGGTATAAAGAACTTTATTGTGTTTATTGGTCAGTATGTACATGAAATATTGCTTTATCATAGCCTAAACATGGGATTGCTTCGACCTTCGGTCCTAAAGGACCTTCGGTCCGCTTCGCTGGGACCTTCGGTCCTTCCGGAAACTTCGTTTCCTCCAGGACCTTCGGTCCTCTTCGCTGGGACCTTCGGTGCGAAAGGACCGTCGGTCCCGCAAGACCAAGAATACGGGCTACCATATCAACCTCCCCGGGAGCTTCAAGCTCCCGGGGAGGTTGGAATCGATCCGCTTCAGTCGTTGCTCGACAGGTCCTTCACCAGCTCGGTTAAAAACACCTTGGCATCGCCGAAAAGCATGAGCGTCTTGTCCATGTAGTACAGTTCATTGTCGATGCCTGCGAAACCGGGGTTCATGCTCCTCTTGATCACCATGACCATGCGCGACTTGTCCACATCCAGAATCGGCATGCCGTAAATGGGGCTGGTCTTGTCAGACCGCGCGCCGGGATTGGTTACGTCGTTGGCGCCGATGATCAGCGAAATGTCCACCTGGGGCATGTCGGCGTTGGCCTCGTCCATCTCGATCAGCTTGTCGTAGGGAATCTCCGCCTCGGCCAGGAGCACATTCATATGTCCCGGCATGCGTCCGGCGACGGGATGGATGGCGAACTTCACGTCCACCCCCTGCCCGGAAAGGATGTCGAACAGCTCCCTCACCTTGTGCTGGGCCTGGGCCACGGCCATGCCGTAGCCCGGAACGATCATCACCTTGCTGGCCGTGCGCAGCAGTTCCGCCGCCTCTTCCGCGCCCGCGCTGCGGTATGTCTTCTGTGTGAGTGCGGCTTTCGACGCCTGCACCTGCCCGAACGCTCCGAACAGCACATTCATGAAAGACCGGTTCATGGCCTTGCACATGATGATGGAGAGAATGAGGCCCGACGAACCGTCCAAAGCCCCCGCGATGATGAGCAGTTTGTTGTTCAGCACGAATCCCATCATCGAGGCTGAAAGTCCCGCGTATGAATTCAAGAGCGATATCACCGTGGGCATGTCCGCCCCGCCGATGGGAAGAATCAGCGCCACGCCGAAAATCATGCACAGGGCGATCATGGCGGGGAACAGAACCTGCGAAGACAGCGGGCTCGAGGGATTGACGGCGATGAGCACAGCGACGGCCAGGGCCACCCCGAACATGCCCAGGTTGACGAAGTTCTGGCCCCGGTAGGTGACGGGCCGGCTGGGGAGTATTTCCTGAAGCTTGCCTGCGGCCATGAGGCTGGCCGTGAACGTCAGTGACCCCAGAAAAACCTCGATGCACAATGTCGTCATTTCGAAGGCGCCCAGGTGCGCGTTGTTCATGTAAAATTCGGCCGTGCCGACCAGAGTGACGGCGAGCGCGCCGAAGGCGTGCGACAGCGCCGTCCGCTGGGGGACGGCCGTCATGGGAACCAGCGCGAGGGGAATGCCGATGGCCGAACCGAGGAATATGGCCGCGGCTATCCACGTGTAATGCTCGATGGACGGTTGAAGCAAAGTCCCGACGACGGCCAGCAGCATTCCGAGCACGCCCGTGACCACGCCGCGTCTGGACGTCTTGACCGTGTTGAGCCAGATCAGCGCCAGAATGAAGCAAGAGGCCGACGCCAGGTAAATCAGATCTATCATTGATTCGCTCATGACTTTTTAGGACTCCTCTTTTTGAACATTCTTACCATGCGGTAGGTGAGAAGGTAGCCGCCGACGATGTTGATCATCGAGGCGCACACGGCCACGGTTCCGAGAACGGTGCTGAAACCGGTTTCGCCCTTGCCCGAAATCACAAGAGATCCGACCACCGATATGGCCGAAATCGCGTTCGTCAAAGACATCAGCGGGGTGTGAAGCAGGGGCGACACCCGCTGTATGACCTGCAAGCCGACAAAGGTGGCCAGCACGAACACGAAGATGTTTGAAATCATTTCATGGCTCATGACAATTGGTTTCTCCTTATCAATCATTCCGGTGTTGAAGCCGCCCGCCCATGGTCCATGGGGCGGGCGGCGTTCATCTCATCAGGGGATGCACTCATCCCAGCAGCTTTTTCACCATGTCGTTGGTGATCTCGCCCTTGCGGGTCAGGCAGGCCCCCTTGACGATCTCATCTGCGAAATCGGGGCCCTGGGCCGGATCCGCGTACAGATGCAGGAACAGCGTTAAAATATTCTTTGCGTACATCTGGCTTGCGTTGACAGGGATGGTCGAAGGCAGGTTCACCGCGCCGTGTATGGCCACTCCGTGCTTGCGCACCACCTCGTTGGGACGCGTCAAGGCGCAATTGCCGCCCTGTTCGGCCGTCAGATCGACGATGACCGAGCCGGGGGGCATGAGTTTGACCATATCCTCGGTGATCAGCACGGGCGGTTTTTTGCCGAAAATCTGGGCCGTGGTGATAACCACGTCGGCCTTGGGAAGCCTTGCCGCTATGGCGTCCTGTTCCTTTTTGAGAAAAGAGTCGCTTTGTT